>CAMDJZ010000030.1 GCA_945901265.1 Rickettsia typhi | reverse complement strand
GATGATATTTTTTTCACAATCTTTGAGGCGAAGCTGAAATACTGGAACCATTGCAGTTTTTAAAACTGCGTCTAACTCCTTAGCAAATTCAAAAAGATTAATTTGTGGTGGCGAAATTAAATAAATTTGCGTCATAATATTTATTTTTTTCGACGCAAAAATGCTGGGACATTGACAATCTCATCTTCAAAATAATCGCCCGAATTATTAACAACTACTTAAACAAATTTAATAACCAACATATTAAAATATATTTGATCAACATTTGATGCATAGTACTACAATATATTTTTTATATTCCATTACAATTAAATTTACATGGTTTCTAATAATCATCTCATATTAATTAACATTTTTTAATCACTGGTTTTAAATGTTAATTTCAATATAAATTATTTATGCTTCATAACCTTTATAATGTAGGTAGTTTTTTAAAATATATGATGCCGTCGTCATGTTTAAAAACTAAAACTCCCTTTGTTAATAAAAATATTAGTAAAAGAAACAAACCTGGATGTTTTTCATTTTTTAGTTCTTCTACTCCTTCACCAAAAGCTAGAAGTTATTCAACCCCATCAAACAAAAGTTCATCAATAAAATCTAGCAATAAATTAACCCCCTGGGGAAAAGCTTTTAATTCATTATGTTCACTCATCTTTGGTTCAAATGGTACAAAAATCAAATTACCAGAAGACCCTGAAACTCCTTTATTAACTAATGAAAAAGATAAATCTCTACCTTTTCCATTAATTCCTCAGCGATTAGCAAATAAACATCCTTTAAATGGTAATATTCCAACTCCTCCTGATAAAACCCCATCTTCTCCCACAATTCAAAAAACACCTGGGACAAAAAGTGAGCAAAATTTTGTAAGACCTTTAATTACTTACGCTCAAGATCAACTTAGAAGTCTTGTGGGAGAGATAAATGCTACCGTTGGATTTGCGGGTGAATTTTCAGGTTTTAGTAAGAAGGTAACCTGGTACCTTTTTTTGATAAGCCATAAAATAATGTTATTGACAGAATGCTTTATTTCCGCTTGAAAATTATCCCCCACTTCTATATTAAATCTAACCCAAATCTAATAAAAATTAATTCTTCTAAAGCATGACTAAAAACCCAAAAACTTCATTTCAAGAAAAACAGGCTCTTTTGGCAAAAATAAGTCCATTAAAACCACCACAAGAAATATTCAAAGTTTCAGGAGCAGAGGCTTTCAATAGCACTTTAGTGCTAGCTCAACTTCTAACTCCTCTTTTAAAACCTCCAGCTCCTTCTCTTAAGCGAAAAAGTCGAGCTGTTGTCAGAAGAGAAGTTAGTGGAAAGTATGTTGGCAGTAGAGAAGAAGCTAAGAGTAAGAGTAGACAAGAAGCTATTAAGAGTAGACAAGAAGCTATTAAGAGACTTGTTGAGGCAACAAATGCAAATGTTCAAGAAAAATTAGTATGGAAAAGCGACGAAAATAAACCATCTCAAACTCAAACTGAAAAAGTCGATTTCAAAAACAAAGTAGAAGAATTGCTAAAATTCGACCCCAATACAATTAAAGGAAAATCTAGAGAAAAAAGAATATCACAAAAACTAAACCAAAGAAGGCAAAACCTACCAGCTGTAAATCAAACTGAAATCATAAAATTTATTGAAGAGCAAAAGGCATTAAACCCGAATCAGCTAGTTGACTTTAGTTCCTATTTAGGATGTCAATTGGTCGGCTCACCTTTGCAAGTTATTATTCCCGGAACTGATATTATGTTAGAAGAATTAGAAAATGTAGTTAGTAACCTAGACGTTCATGATACCAATTTTTTTGAAAAAATTAATGTTGATGGTGTTTATTTTCGTCACGGAAATTTTTCTGGCTGTAGATTTGACGATACAATGGGAGTAGCATTTGATGGCTGTGATTTAACAAATGCGGACATGTCGGGAACTAAACAGACGGAACTATTGCTTGGGGGGTATGCTGGTTATGAAGGATCCGCCTCTATATTGATAGATTATGTTCGAAAAAACACTATAAACCAAGAAGAGGAAGCAATATCTGATTATTATAAGGGACTTATTTTACGAATCGAAGGTTTAGAAAATATAGGAATCGGAAAGGACCCTACAAAATTTGTTTCTGTAAATTTAACAGGAGCAACTCTCAATAAAATTGATTCGAGCCATCTAACTGACTTTAAGGGTACAAACTTCACAGGTGTTGTATTGGAGGGGATAGATAGTTTTCATGGCAAAAATGTCCAATTAGATGGAGCTATTTTAAAAAATTTAGATGGGTCAATAAAAAATATTGCAAAACCAATAACTGCTGAAGAAATAGCAAGAGATGCCACGCCTTTCTTGGCTGCAATGCTACAAAATAATCTTTTAGGAAGAGAAGATGGAAAAACTACTACAATCGCTTTATCTAAAGACTGCCTAGGTAAAACCAAACAACAAATGCTTGATAAAGGTATGCTGAATTCTGAAAGCATTTTTCTTGATCCTAGCGAAGAAGACTTTAAGAAAATATTAAATCTTTACAATCAGGAATTCAAAAAATTTAACGTCAAATTTATTAGATACGAAGAAAATAAGCCTTATGACTATTTCATAAGCTTTTGTCATGATCAAAAGATGGGCATGGGCGCTGCCGATTCTGATGGACGTTTGGGCTGGACCAATCACGGCATAATAGCATTGGGCAATAACTCTATTTCTGAGCCACATATTCAACTTCATGAACTGGGTCACTTATTTGGAGCTGGCCATCCATTTGCATTTGGTATTCCAGATATTAAGTGCTCTTTATTTGCTTCTTTAACGTGCTATGAAAGTGCAATTGACATTATGGTTCCCCTTGATGCATTATCAAAATATCCTGCTAGAATTTCACCAGAGATGTTAGAGAATTTGGGTATTCAAGACAAGAACCATTACAATCTTATTTTTGGTGAAAACCCTGATTATATAGAGCAAGATAGAACAACAAATCTAAATCATAATCAAATCAGAATAATCGATGGAGATAATAATTTTGAAAATATCGCTCATATCAACACAACATCTTTACCCGAAGGCATAAGATACGCGGTTCTTGAAGCTAAAGAAGCTATTGGAACCTGCTTTAAATTTCCATGCGATCCCAAAAATATAGCGGAAGGAATTGATGAAGGGACATTGGTAGTTTTTTACACAAAAAATCAAAGTGGTGGAGATGAAATTTCTGGAGTAGCAATGTTGTATGGGGGAAGGACTAACAAGATTTTTATTGATGGCAAAGAGGTTGTTCCAAAAAGAGGTCTAACTGCTGAATCAACACCAACACCAACACCAGCGCCAACTTCTGCTCCAACACCAGCTCCAACTTCTGCTCCACCAGCTCCAAAACCAACACCAACACCAGCTCCAACTTCTGCTCCACCAGCTCCAAAACCAACAACAACACCAGCTCCAACTTTTGCACCAATAACAACTCCACCTGAGATAAGTAGCAAGTCAGATAATAACCTCATTGGACCTTTAGTAGGCGGTGCTGCTGCCTTGATTATTATTATGGTGATATTAGCACTTAAGAACAGATCTAGAAACAATAATAATAACGATATTGAATTAACTGAAATTAGTCCAATAACAAAACCCGCCGAAATCTTTGTAGACATAGCCTCAACAAATTCAGGTTATCCACCAGGTTCGCAACCAGACATTAATGCTAACTCTCCAAGTGAAGATGAAGCGATTCCTTGTTCAAACCCCCGAAGGAGAGCTGAGATAATGCAAAATATAAAAAGCTTTTATTCAACTTCTTATACTCAATTAAAAGAATCGGACAGTCAAAAATATAAATCCCATACAAATTGGCGAAACTTACTACGGCAGAAAAGAAGCCAACAAGCACGCTAACAAAAAAACTCCTAACGCTCAAGGCAGATCAACAAAGAAGAAAATTCCCGTGTTGGCTGCGGTTGAAAGAGATGGCAACATTATCGCTAAAGTTGTTGGCAATACTTCTAGCTCAGTTATTCAGCCTTTCGTTAAAGCGAATATCTCGCTTACCGCTGAAATCAAAACTGACGAATACCGTGGCTACAGCAACTTAAATAAGTTAGGCTACAACCACGACACAGTAGATCATGGCAGAAAGCAGTTTGTTAAAGGAACCGCCCACACCAACAACCTTGAAGGCTTTTGGTCTAAACTCAAAAGGTCAATCAATGGCACTTACAATTTCGTAAGCCCTAAGCATCTTCAAACTTATGTGAATGAATTTGCTTATCGCTACAACAGAAGAAAAGCGGCTACGCCTTTGTTTTCTTCTTTGATGGCAAAGGTTTGGATGCCTTGCTAATAAGGGCTTTGAATAGTGG
Source organism: Rickettsia typhi (assembly GCA_945901265.1). Taxonomy (GTDB): domain Bacteria; phylum Pseudomonadota; class Alphaproteobacteria; order Rickettsiales; family UBA1997; genus CAILUF01. The sequence continues at coordinate 11,526 of CAMDJZ010000030.1, read as the reverse complement.
CTTGTTGGCTGGTTTAGAGCTACCTTTGTTTGTTGTTTTTTTAAGATTCATTCTTCTTTACCTCAATCACATAAGAGGAGTCTATCTTGACGCCTTTTACAATTACGGTCATATCGTAAAGAAAACCCTTCTCTTGATAAGCAGAAAAGAGCTCACTGCTTGCGTGTGAATTTCCATTGCCAGCAACGCGCGTATTGTTGTCTTTGGTTTGTTGTATATAGGTTTAATAAATGTTGCTGAAAACACTATTTCTGGCTCATCGCTTTCATGTCGAAAATACACATTTGAAAAATGGTATTCATCTATGTTTTTTCTAGTCTCTATCTCTATTAAAGCCGAGCCTTCGTTTCTAGTGCTGATTCTAAACCCAAGAGATGTCTCGCAAAAACCTTTATCTTTTTTTTCTAAATCTGTAGCTGTTGATGTTGTTAATGATCCAAAACATCGCGCCGAAACTAAACAGACCGGTAAGCCATAAAGCTAGTGGCTCCGTTATTAATTGGGTTTTTGTTGCAAGAAATACTGAGATTGCGGGGGAGGAAATAAGCATTACTGCAACGCCCCAAATCTTATCAAAGAGTAATTCGAGTATTTTATCTGTAATTTTAGACATAAAATTGCGTATTTAAGGTTAAGCCAAAAACACTTTATATTTTTACTTCCAAAAATGCAATTTAAATACTTGTTGTTAGGGGATGATTGCCTTAATTAATTAAATATCGGTAAAAATTCAAAAATGTTTTCAGCAAAAAATTGCAATAAAATTCTTATTATAAACTTATAGGCATCAACTGGGCTATCTAGTTAAATTTAATTTAAATTAATTATATTTTATTAATAATTAAAATTTTTCAAATTGTGCTTTAATTTCTTTGATAAATTCTTCGCTATAAAGGAAATGGGTTTGATGTTCAACCTTATTGCCATAAATGCAAATAGCCAGATCTTTAGTAACCTTTCCACTTTCAACCGTTGCAATACAAGCTTTTTCAAGCTTATTAGCAAAATCAATTAATTCTTGATTTTGATCTAATTTACCACGAAATTCCAATCCACGAGTCCAAGCAAATATTGATGCAATTGGATTACTTGAGGTAGGATTCCCTTTTTGATGTTGACGAAAATGCCTTGTTATTGTTCCGTGAGCAGCTTCACTTTCTAAAACTTTTCCATCGGGAGTAACTAAAACTGAGGTCATTAAGCCAAGAGAACCATAGCCTTGAGCAATTGAATCTGATTGCACATCGCCATCATAATTTTTGCACGCCCAGATAAAACTGCCTGAAGATTTTAAAGCAAATGCAACCATGTCATCAATTAAACGATGTTCATAAACAATATTTTTTTCAATAAATTTATTTTTAAATTCAGCATCATAAATTTCTTGGAAAATATTTTTAAATTGACCATCATATTTTTTTAAAATCGTATTTTTGGTTGAAAGATAAAGAGGCCAAGATTTTTGCAAAGCAAGATTAAAACAGGAGCGAGCAAATCCGCAAATTGACTCATCAACATTAAACATTGCCATTGCAACTCCGCTAGATTTAAATTGATGAACTTCATGTTCAATAATTTTTCCATCATCACCAACAAATTTAATTGAAAGTTTTCCAGCATTTGGAATAAGAAAATCAGTTGCTTTATATTGATCGCCAAAAGCATGTCTTCCAACGATTATTGGCGTTTGCCAATTACTTACCAAGCGAGGAACATTTTTGCAAACGATTGGTTCACGAAATACCGTTCCATTTAAGATATTGCGAATAGTACCATTAGGTGATTTCCAAATTTGTTTAAGATTAAATTCTTTTTGACGAGCTTCGTCAGGTGTAATAGTTGCGCATTTAATGCCAATTTGAGCTTCCTTGATTGCATTGCCCGCTTGAATGGTAATTTCATCATTTGTAGCATCACGATTTTGAATGGAAAGATCAAAATATTTGATATTTAAATCAAGATAAGGCTTGATTAAATGATCTTTAATCATAACCCATAATACTCTTGCCATTTCATCGCCATCAATTTCTACAATTGGATTTTTTACAATAATTTTTTTCATAAATTTTTAATTAATTAAATTTTTGGTTACTAAAATTGCGCTTAAATTTAAATAAAATCAACGAAAATCTATAAGTAATTTTTCAAAGTCTTTATAATATAATTCAACTTTCTTATTAAGAATTCTAACTTCATTTTTTTGGCTAAAAATTTATAATAAAAATCTTTAAAATATCGTGAGATGAAAGGATTTTTCTTGAAAATATTTTATTGCAATTCTGAGCTAGAAAATTGAATCTTTATCAGGTTTACTTAGACTAAACTCTAAGAATTAATTTAGCTCAAGATTAAGCCGGTAGGGTTTAATTTAAAAGTAAGTATAACAGCTCTAAAAAAAGATAAGGCGCATATTTAGCAAGCTTTGCGCGATTCCCAAGCAAGATAATTTGTGAAATCATATGAAATGGCGGGAGTGACGAGACTTGAACTCGCGACCTCTTGCGTGACAGGCAAGCGCTCTAACCAACTGAGCTACACCCCCTAAAGGAAAAAAAATTATAAAAATTTTCTATTATTTTTTTAAAGATAATTTTAAAAAAATAATGCAAAATTCTTAATTAAAAATATAATCCAGATATTAAAGCTATATCAAAATTTTCAAATCCTAAATCAAGTTTAGCATAATTTAATAAACTTAAAATGCCCTAGAAAACTAACTAGATCACAAGAGTCGATTTAATAATTTAATAAATCAAAAAGAATAATTTGCCGTAACTTCCTAAGTTATTTTCAGATCTATTTAAAATAAATATTTTTATGCAAAAATATTAAGATGTAATAGTTTTTACTAATATTTTATTAAAATTAAATTTTTAATAAAATTTATAAATAAACATGGTGGGTGATGACAGGCTCGAACTGCCGACCCTCTCCTTGTAAGGGAGATGCTCTACCAACTGAGCTAATCACCCAATATAAATTATTGAGCAGTAAGATTGAACGATCTATTTTTGAATTTCAACAATTAATTTAAAAAATTTACTTGAAAAAATTTTTATAAATAAAATTTATATTGATTGTGTTTTTTAAAAAAATTTAGCGCATAAAAAAACCCTTACGCTATTATGGCGCAAGGGTTTTTTTGAAACTATTTTACAGAATCTTTCAAAGCTTTACCAGCAGAGAATTTAACTCTTTTTGATGCTTTGATTTGAATTTCTTTTCCAGTTTGTGGATTGCGTCCTTTTCTAGGAGCAGTTTTAACAACTTTAAAAGTTCCAAAACCGATTAAAGTAACAACTTCACCTTTTTTCAAAGATTTAGTAACTGTTTTCAAGAAAGCCTCTAAAGAAGAAGCAGCGTCTTTTTGTGAAAGGCCGGTTTGGTTTGCAATTTCTTTAATTAAGTCTGTTTTATGCATAAATGATCTCTTTTATGTTAATATTAAAAAAACAAAACCAACTAACATTTCTATCTCGCGATACTGTGTTAGTAAGTTCGTGAGGTAAACTTACAGACCTAAAAAATTTAATGCAATAGTTAATTTAAAAAAAAGTTAATTTTTTTAAGGCGATAGGGCTTAGGGCTCGTTAGTTTAGAAAAAAAATTTTTTTTTCGGTTCCAATGAAATCAAGCTTCCAATCGTGTTTTTCATGTGGTAATATTGATTCAGAGTACTGAAAATCATAAGCTAGACCAATTGTTTTAATTTTGGAATTATGGCTATAAATATTAGCAATTGTTCGATCGTAATAACCATTTCCCATGCCAAGACGATTCAGTTTTGAATCGAAAGCAACTAGAGGGGTGATAATAAAATCAGGAATAATTATTTCACCTATTTCAGGTTCGTAAATATTTACATATTTAACATTCCTTATAAAGGTTTGATTATATTGGTATTTAATAAAATCAAGGGAATCTGAGGTAAAATTAATTTTTGGGTAAGCGAAATTTATTTTATTGGCAATAAAGAAATTGCGAAGTAAATCAGTTTTCACTTCATTCATGGCGCTATTGTATAAACCAAAGGTTTTATTTTGAAATTCCAAAAGATTTGAAAATAAATTATCAAGAAAATTTTCACAAATTAGATTGGATTTTTTTATTACTTCATCATTGTCAAGAAGAGACCTGATCTCTTTAAAATGCTTACGAAAAACTTGTTTTTGAATTAAAACTTCATTCATGAATTTGTGACTTTATTATAGTAAATATTTTTTAAATGCTATATGACTAAAAATAATTTATTTCTAATAATCCTGAATACGACTTATTAATTTTTCAATATAGTTGTTGATATTGTCTATATTTTCACTAATCGCATCATATATTTCGTCTTCATTAAATTTATCGAGCTCTGATGAAGTTGTGGAATCTTTATTGTTAATTAAATTATTATTTTCTTCTTGCAGAAGTAAAGAATTTAAAATAAGCAAAGTTTTTTCATCAATATTTCCAAGTGTTTGGCTAAGTTTATTAACTCGATAATCAAGCTTTTGAGCATTGTTTATAATTTTATTTTTTTCAATTTCGCTACATTCAATTTTATATTGCGATTTGCCAATTTTAATTTCAACTATCATGACTTTTTAAAATTTCTTCGATTTTGTTAACTTCGTTATTTACTGATTCAATAATATTCACAGCTTGATTACGAAAATGTAAAATTTTTTGCGTTAAGATTTTATTTTTTTCGCGCAGAAATTCTGCTTCTTTTTCAATATTTCCAAGAGTTTGTTGTAGATGGTTAATTTCTTGATTTTGTTTTTCTAAAGCAAGATTTTGTTCAAGACTGCGCATCGATGAAGAAGTCGAAGACTCGTCAAGCATTCTTGTATTAATTGCGCTTTCGTGAATTTTTTCTTTAATAATTTCTTCTAAATTTTTCAAACTATTGGAAAGTTTTTTTCGAGAGTTATTAAATTTTTGTTGTGAATTATTATTCATAAACATTATGGGTTATATATTATGATCGATAATCTTTGTTGATTCTAATATATTCTTCATTTAGATCGCAAGTCCATACAGTACTAGAAGCTGAGCCAATTCCAAGATTAACGGTAATTTTAATTTCTGAATTTTTTAAATATTGATGAACTAATTCTTCACTATATTGTGGATGTTTCGCACCATTTTGAGTAAGAGGGTGATCACCAATTTTAACTAATAAAGTTTCTGGGTTTGCTTCCTCACAAGATTTACCAACTGCCATAACGATCCTTCCCCAATTTGGATCTGCTCCAGCCATTGCTGTTTTTACAAGTGGTGAATTAGCAATTGCATTAGCAACTTGCTTGGCTTGAATTTGTGAAGAAGCATTCTCAACTGAAATTTCAATAAGTTTTTTTGCACCTTCGCCATCGATAACAATTTTCTTTGCTAATTCTAAACATAATTCATTGAGAGTTAATATAAAATTATGCAATTCCTTGCTGTTAGAATCATTGATTTGATGATCGCCAACGCCATTAGTTGCAAAAAATAAAACGGTATCGTTAGTTGACTGATCAGAGTCAACAGTTATGCAATTGAAAGTCTTTTCAACTGCTTCTTCTAAAATTTTTTGTAAGGTATTGCCAGCAATTTTAGCATCTGTAAAAATATAACCAAGCATCGTTGCCATGTTTGGAGCAATCATCCCTGATCCCTTAACAAAACCAACTAGATGGATTGTGTTGTCTTTTATCTGGCAAGTTCTTCGTACAATTTTATTGTTAGTATCTGTTGTCATAATAGCTTGGGAAGCTTTATTAAACATAGCATCTTGATTGATAATTTCTTGAAGAGAAATTTGTAAATTATCTGCGTTTGAAAATATATTTTGATTTTTATTAGCTTCAATCATCGGCATAATTGCATTGCAAATTAAATCAGCATCCAAGACCTCGCCAATAACTCCTGTAGAGCTAATGAAAACTTCATCGATTTTACATTTTAAAATTTTAGCTACGGTATTAGCAGTTTTTTGAACTGTTTCTTCGCCAATTATTCCGGTAAAAGCATTGGCATTTCCAGAGTTAACAATTAAGGCTCGCGCTTGATGCTTATCGATATTTTTTTTACACCAATTTACGCTTGCAGCAGGCATTGATGATTTAGTAAAAACACCAGCAACCGATGTGCCATTGGGGAATTCAATGAAAAGTAAATCATCGCGATTTTTATATCTTATGCCGCAATTTGTAGTGTAAATTTTTATATTTTTAATCATTGGATTTTTATAAATTTTTTAGTGTATTTAAAAACTATAAATTAATATTTCTAGCAAAATTTTTAACAGTATGAAGGGCATTGTCAAGCATTGATTCTTTGGCAATATTTTCGCCCATTTCTTTTACGATTACCGAGCCAATAACTAATCCATCAACCTTGAGTTTTGCAAATTCTTGTGCTTGAGTTGGATTTTGAATGCCAAAGCCAATGGCGATGGGAAGTTTAGAAATTTCTTGGAGTTGTTGTAAATTACGTTGATTATCTTTGGCGATTGCTAATTGGGTACCAGTAATTCCAAACATCGAAATTAAATATAAAAATCCACTAGCATTTTTACAAATTTTTTTAATACGTTCAACGCCAGTATTTGGGGCAATTAAGCGAATAAAGTCAAGAGAGGTTTTTTTTAATTCTTTAAGTATCTCCTTTTCTTCTTCAAGCGGTAAATCAACAATAAGAATGCCATCAAATCCCGACTCCTGAGCTTGCTTAAAAATTTTATCAATACCAAATTTTAGCAATGGATTAAAATAGCTCATTAAAATCAATGGCGTTACTTTATTATCATTACGAAATTCTTCAGCTAATTTAAAAATTTTATGCAAATTCATGCCCGAAGAAATTGAGCGTCTCGAGGCGTTTTCAATTATCGGGCCATCGCCAGCAGGATCAAGAAAAGGTACACCAATTTCAATTAAATCAGCGCCATTTTCAGGTAAAGCTTTTAACAAATTTAGCGAGGTAGAAAAATCTGGATCACCTCCACAAATGTAAGTTATTAAAGCGCAACGCTGTTGCTTTTTTAATTCTGAAAATTTTTGTTTAATTCTACTCACAGTTTAAATCCTAAATGTTGGGCTAAGGTATTGATATCCTTATCTCCGCGCCCAGAAAGATTAGTGATAATAATTTGATTTGGTGACATAGTTTTTGCTAATTTACAAGCAAATGAAATGCCATGTGCTGATTCAAGTGCTGGAATAATTCCTTCACATTGACATAGTAATTGAAAGGCTTCAAGTGCCTCATCATCTGTTGCGCTTACATATTGCGCGCGTTTAATTTGATTTAAATAAGCATGTTCAGGACCAATTCCTGGATAATCAAGTCCAGCTGAGATTGAATGAGCATCATCAATTTGACCATCATCATCTTGTAAGAAAAATGTTTTGTTTCCATGAAGAACGCCAACACTTCCCATTGCAATTGATGAGGAATGTAATTTAGAGTTTAAGCCTTTACCACCAGCCTCAACGCCAAATAATTTAACATCATCATTGATAAAGGGATGAAATAAGCCAAGAGCATTTGATCCACCGCCAATGCATGCAACTAAGGCGTCAGGAAGTTTTTTTTCCATTTGTAAAATTTGTTTCCTTGCTTCCTTGCCAATTACTGAATGGAAATCGCGAACCATCATGGGATATGGATGTGGACCAGTAACTGTTCCAAGTAGATAGTAAGTATCTTGAGCATTGGCAATCCAATCGCGCATTGCTTCATTGATGGCATTTTTTAGACTTTTAGAACCGCTTTCAACGGTTTTGACTTCTGCTCCAAGTAATTTCATGCGAAACACGTTTGGTGCTTGACGAGCAATGTCCTTAGCGCCCATATATATCGTGCAAGGTATCGAAAATAAAGCACAAACAGTTGCAGTTGCAACACCATGTTGTCCAGCTCCAGTTTCAGCAATGACGCGTTTTTTACCTAATTTTTGGGCGAGTAAAATTTGTCCAATACAATTGTTTATTTTATGCGACCCAGTGTGATTAAGTTCATCGCGTTTCAGATAGATCTTTGCACCGCCAATTTTTTTGGTAAGTTGTTTAGCGAAATAAAGTGGACTTGGTCGTCCAACAAAATGTTTGAGATAATAATTAAATTCTTCTTGAAATTTTTTATCTTTTTTAACTTCTAAATAGGCTTTTTGAAGTTCTAATACGGCTGGCATTAAAGTTTCGGAAACGTAAGAGCCACCAAACTCACCAAATTTTCCAGCACGATTAGGTTGGTTATATTTCGATTTGGAATTTTTTTTGTCAATATTTGTCATAAGATAAAACTTTAAATAAAAACAATGAGTATTTAATAATTATTAATTGAAAATGTTTATTATGTTTAAAACAAACATAAACTAATAAAACAAGCATAAAAAATTATTACCTATTTTTCCTTAAAAAAATGTAAATTTTATCAAATTCATTTTTCAATCTTAACTGCGATTAAAAATTTTTCTACAAAAAAAATCTATTAGTTATGGACCCTAGAAAATATTGATTAAAAACCATAAAATCTTAATATAAATTCATAAAAATACTAATTTAAATAAAATCAAAATTATTGTTGACTTTACTAATTTAGCCCATAAATTTACCTGAAAATTCCATTTAATTCCAATTAATTCCAAAAAAATCCATAAAATTATGGCGTTATTTTTATCAACATTTAGCAATAAAGTCGATGCGAAGGGCAGGGTATCTGTTCCTGCGCAGTTCCGTGCGTCTTTGGTAAATGATAATTTCGCATCTATGGTGGTTTACGAATCCTTTATCAATGAATGTATCGAGGGATGCGATCTGGAACGAATTAAAAAACTTTCTGAATCAATTGATAATCTAGATCCATTTTCTGAGGAGCGCGATGCATTTGCAACGGCAGTTTTGGGTGGATCGGTGCAATTGAGTATTGATGGCGATGGGCGGGTTATTTTGCCAGAAGCTTTGTTAAAAAAAGCTAGGATCAAAGACGTGGCAGTTTTTATTGGCAAGGGTTCAACTTTTGAAATATGGGAGCCGAAATATTTTGAAGAATATATGACGCAAGCCAAAGCTCAAGCAAAATCAAAACGCAATTTATTGAGGTTGAGCAAATGATCGAAACTAAATTTTCTAATCAATATAATCATATTCCCGTAATGCTAAATGAAGTGCTGAGCTTTTTAAAACCGCAAAAAAATGAGATATTTTTTGATGGAACTTTCGGGGCAGGTGGTTATTCGCAAGCAATTTTAGAAACAGGTGATTGTAAGGTTTTTGCTGTTGATCGCGATAAAAATGTTGAAAAATTTGTTGAGAAACTTTTAAAAAAATTTCCCCAAAATTTTAAATTTAATTTTGCAAAATTTTCCGAAATTAAAGAAATACTTGCTGAGCATGATATCCAAAATATTGATGGTGTAGTTTTAGATGTTGGTGTTTCGTCAATGCAACTTGATGAAAGAGCGCGGGGATTTTCTTTTGATTCAACGCAAAAACTTGACATGCGGATGGACCAGAGTCAAGAGCTTAGTGCATATGAAGTTGTTAATCAGTTTAGCGTAGAAGACTTAACAAAAATTATTCGTGACTTTGGCGATGAACCGAAAGCTAAAAGAATTGCTGAAAAAATTGCTACTAATCGCAGCAAGCAAATGATTACTAGTTGCTGTGAATTGGCTGACATAGTTCGATCTCTCTATGTTGGGTATTACAAAACCGATCCGGCAACTAGAACATTTCAAGCCTTGCGCATTTTTGTTAATAATGAATTGGAAGAATTAAGATTTGCTCTTGATAGCGCTTTACGACTTTTAAAAAAAGGTGGCAGAATGGTCGTTGTATCATTTCATTCCTTGGAGGATAAAATTGTTAAAGATTTTTTTAAAGCTAGCGCTGGAATAACGCAAAGCGTTTCAAGATATGAGCCAGATATTGTTAAGCAAGTGCCAAAAATTTTGCAATTGCTTAACAAATCAGCTATTGAGCCAAGTGATATAGAGGTTAAAAGCAATCCTCGATCACGAAGTGCTAAATTGCGAGCAATAATTAAGTTATAATTAATATAGTTATAAATATTTATAATAACACATTTTAATAAAAAAAATAAAAAATGTTAAATAAATTATTTTATAACTGTAAAAAAAATATTTTTTAAAAATTATTTTAAATATAAATGAAAGAGTTTTGGAAATCACTAAACAGAATATATTTTCTTAATTTAGTAATCATTGGATCGCTACTCCTAAGTATATTCACAATGTTTTTTGTACAATATAAGGTTGAGTCTATACAAGACGATATCTATAAAACAAAAAATGAAATTTCATCATTAGAAGATGAGATTAGATTGCTTGAAGTTGAATGGGTTTATTTAACTCGTCCTGAAAGATTACGAATATTGGTAGCAAAATATTTAAAAAATAATGGCTATGCATTAGCAAGTCAGATTAAAACAGTTGAGCAACTAGATAAAATATATCAAGCAAATTATCAGCAAGAAGAGATAACAAATCAAGTTATTAGAGCTTCCGAGATTTAAAATTTAAAAAACAAATAACTTTCAACTTTATAACGCTTTGTAGTATTTTTAAAATTTTATTAAAAGTAAAGTTGACTTTTATTTTTGTTTTCATTAACAACTTTTAACGATAAAAACAATTTCTAATTCTAAAATTTTTTAAATTATGTCAACTCCATCTAAATTCATATTTTCGAATTCCATTATGACTCCTGGCAGCTCTCTTGGCATGACTCCAGCCCCACTTAATAAAGTAACTTTATTAACGCCCGCTAGATTATCTAAAGATGGCAATAATCCTAATAATGGAAATCTTGGCGAATTTAAAGATGTTGCAAGTAAAACGCGAGCATTGAATGAATCTCAAAAGAAATTAAAAAAATTATTAAATCTTGAATCTCATGAATCGTTTTCTCGAAGAGCTCTTTCTGATTTAAGAAGCGATCCTTATAATAGTAAAAAAAATCTAAATGCACTTCTTCCAAATCAATTAAGGCAAAATAGCGTTGCAACAAGATGTTATAAGGTTGTGAATCTTAAGGGAGTTTTAATTAGCTTGGCAAAAGGGACAAATGTTCTTTTCAGGGCAGAAATCGTTCCAAGACAATTTGAAGGTGGCGATTTGACAGTAAAACTTAGTCAACTTTTTAACCCAAAGAGTAATCAAACTTTTCAAATTGATGATATAAATAATATCCCTTTAGGCTTTGAAAAAATCTCTGGCGATAATTCTCTTGAATTAAAGCTTCCAACTATTAATAATACATTTGCAATTAAACTCTTAGGTGATCGATTGGCTTGCGGGTTTCGTGAGCCACCTAATCCAGAATTTATGAGTAATTGCTTTTTCCAAGAAAGCCCGGTGACAATGAAAAATACATCAGCAACTTCAGCTCAAACCACAGCTACCACAGCTAAAGACTTAACCACAACTCCAGATTTAACCACAACTCCAGATTTAACCACAACTCCCCTCCCTCAAAAATATTCATACAAATTGATTAAAAATGGTTTTAATATTAGCGATGGTTC
>CAMDJZ010000029.1 GCA_945901265.1 Rickettsia typhi | reverse complement strand
TTTTTAATGTTTAAAAATAATTTAGCAAGCACTATTATAATCTTTTTTTATTAAATGTTTTTATATTTGTTTTATATTTTTATTAATTTTAGTTTAATTTGTTATTTAATCTAATATTTTTGCCGCCTGCCTTAAGTCCTCGATATAATTTTTGAAATAAAAATCATAATAAAGTGCAATCATATAATCAGATTTCTGAAGCTTGTTGTCTTTGCGTTAGCTAGATTTGATTTGTAAAGATTTTTTGGCTAATCTTAATTTATAATTCATAAACAATAAATTTTTATTTAGAAATTTGAATTGGCATTAATTGCCATGCATTAAATCATGCGAACATTTCCATAATCAACGTTACGATGATATTTGCGCTTAGTGAATGCCAAAATTAATCCAAAGCAAATTGCCATTGAAATCATTGAAGATCCGCCATAACTAATAAATGGCAAAGTCATGCCTTTAGTTGGAAACATTCCTAGACTTACACCAACATTAACTAAAACTTGCATCGTAAATTGAATCATCAAGCCGCATAACGCCAGATAAACAAATAAATCCTCTTCTTCCATAGCTCGCTTAACAATTCTTGTTAAAAAATATGCAAAAATAATTATTATTAACATACATGTAAGAATTCCATATTCTTCACCCACTGCTGCAAAAATAAAATCTGTGTGAACGTCGGGTATAAATTTTTTAACCATGCCATTACCTGGTCCAACCCCAAAAAATGAACCATTAACAAATGCATCAATTGATCTTTCTGCTTGATAATTAGTTTCGCTAGAATTTAAAAAACGGTTGATGCGATCTTCGACATGTGGTAAAAAAATATATGCTCCAACACCTCCTGCACAAGCAACCATTGCCAATATTGCAATAAATGGAAAAGGTAATCCATATAAAAAAAGTTGTGAAGCCCAAAGAATTGAAAAAGTAATTGTCATGCCGAAATCAGGTTGCAAAATTAACAACGAAACAATCAATAAAAATAATCCCGTTGAAATCCCATATCTCACCTGCCATTTATGAAAATAATATTTTTGCAATATAAAGGCATTAAGAATTACAAAAAAAGTTTTAGCAAATTCCGATGGTTGGAGTGTAAATCCCCCTATGGAAAGCCAACGCGTTGCACCTTTGGTATTAGAGCCAAAAAACAACACACCGATCAATAAAAAAATTGTTAAACCTAAACCAAATATTCCTATAGACTTAACCTTCTCTATGTTTAAGAACGATATGGCAATCATTAAAAAAGTCGCAATAATTGCAAAAATTATTTGTTTTTTTAGGAAGAAAAATTTTTCAACATTAATTTTTTTGGCGATAACTGGGCTTGAACTTGCTGTCATCATAAGTCCAAAAATAATAATGCCAAAAATTATAAAAAAATTAATCTTATCAATATCAATCCACCATTTTTTTATAAAATTTAAACTAGTGCGATCAAAGGTAGCATTGGATTCGATACGCCAATTCTCCATATTAATTCTCCGTTTATTTAAAAATAAATTTGTAAATTGTTAAAATAAATTATTTTTTTAACAAGTGAAATAGCAAATACTAAAAGATTTAATTAAAAAAATTTTATTGATAGAATAATTAATTTGTTAATTTAGTTTTAATCTAAGTCTATGATTTGAGATTCTTAACTTAAATCTTTTTAAGTTAAAAATAAAGTTTAATTTTAATATTAAATTTAAACTTTATAAAGAATTTTTTAAAAATTCTTTTCTATAAAGATCACTTATTAAAAAGAAGGAGTAATTAAGCAATGAAAAAAAAATTAATAAAAAAAACTACTAAAAAATTACCATTAAAAACCAAGCAGGATTTAATTAATAAAGCCGATTCAAGTCAAATATGGGGCGGAAGATTTAAACAAAGCGCTAGTGACTTAATGCAGGAAATAAATCAATCAATCTCATTTGATAAAAAACTCTACAAGCAAGATATTCGTGGATCGATTGCTCACGCTAAAATGCTTGCTAAATCTAAAATTATAAACTCAAGCGAAGCAAAAATGATTATTGACGGGTTAATAATAATTGAAAAAGAAATTCTTGATCAAAAATTTATTTTTAAAATTGAACTTGAAGATATTCATATGAATATTGAATCTAGATTGAATGAATTAATTGGCGAAACAGCTGGGAAACTTCATACAGCTAGATCAAGAAACGATCAAGTTGCTTTGGATTTTCGTTTATATGTTCGTGATGGCGTTGATGAGCTTTTATTGCTTCTTAGTAGTTTACAATTAGAATTAATTAAAAAAGCGCAATCACATCAAGAAACAATTATGCCAGGATTTACTCATCTGCAAATTGCTCAACCTGTAATTTTTGCTCACCACCTTCTCGCATATTTTGAGATGTTTAAGCGCGATATTTTAAGGCTTAAGGATCTGCGCACCAGAATGAATGAATGTCCTCTTGGAGCTTGTGCGCTAGCAGGAACTTCTTTTCAAATTGATCGAGGATTTGTAGCTAAGGAATTGGGATTTGATCGTCCAACTGCAAATTCAATGGATAGCGTTTCTGATCGAGATTTTGCCATAGAATTCTTAAGTGCTTTAAGTTTAATTGCTAATCACTTATCGCGAATTTGCGAAGAATTTATTTTATGGAGTTCGAAAGGATTTGAATTTATTAAAATCTCAGATCGCTTTACTTCAGGAAGTTCAATAATGCCACAAAAACGCAATCCTGATGCTTGTGAATTAATTCGTGGAAAAACCGGGAGAATTTATGGCGCATTATTTTCATTACTTACGACCATGAAAGCCCTCCCCTTAACCTACTCCAAAGATATGCAGGAAGATAAGGAGCCAGTTTTTGATGCTTTAGAAAATGTTCAATTATGCTTAAAAGCAATTATTGAAATTATTGGCGATATGCAAATTAACCAAAATAAAATGCTTGCCATGGCAAGTGCAGATTATTCCTGCGCAACTGATTTGGCTGATTGGCTAGTGAAAAATCTGCAAATTCCTTTTCGTAAAGCCCATCACATTACTGGATCAATTGTTAAAATTGCCGAATCAAAAAATATTGATCTAAGTAAAATGAAACTTAGTGAACTTCAAAAAATTGAACCAAAAATTAATAAAAATATTTTTGATTTTCTAACTGTAAAAAATTCTGTAAATTCTCGTAAAAGCTATGGCGGAACTTCTCCTGAAATGGTTAAATTACAAATTGCCCAAGCAAAAAATTTCTTAAAAAATGAATAATATTTCCACAATAAAAAAAATTAGCTTTAAAATTATTTTATTATTTTTAATTACTTTTGATTTATCGTCTTGCGGGAAAAAAACCGATATCGAAACTCCTCAAGATTACCAACGTCCTAAATTTGATAATGTAATTGACTAAATTTTTTAATAATTTTTGTCAATTAAACTAAAATAATTAATGCTTAAAATGTCTTGAAGATAAAAAATACAAAGCGATATCAAGCTCATTAGCCTTAGCAATAACCTCATCATCACGAATTGATCCGCTTGGAGCAATAATTGCTTTAACTCCATATCTAGCTGCAATTTCAATATTATCTGCAAATGGAAAAAATGCGTCAGACGCTAAAAAGGGTGAGTGCTTTTCAATAATTTTCTTGATATTTAAATCATAATTATTTTCTTTAGAAATAAATTGATAAGCCTTTAAACAAGCAATTTCACAGGCATCTACCCGATTGGTTTGACCAACTCCCAAACCTAAGGTTTGAAAATTATTAGCTATTACAATTGCATTTGATTTTAAATGTTTACAAACAGTCATTGCAAAAATTAATTGCTGCAATTCTTCTTGATTTACAGATTTTTTAGAAACCAATTTTAAATCATTTTTAGTAAAATTTATACCATCAATATCTTGAACTAAAAAACCCCCTGATATAGTCTTAACTTGCTCAAAAACAGGTTTTTTAAAATCAGCAATTAACAATCGTAAATTTTTTTTTGTAGACAAAATTTCTTGCGCTTTTAGAGAAATTTTTGGAGCAATAATTACTTCATAAAAAACTTTTATCAATTCATTCGCTAGCTCTTCATTTATCTCACAATTCAGGGCGACAATTCCTCCAAAAGCACTTTTTGAATCGGTATTAAAAGCATTTTTATAAGCTTGCAAAATATTATCTCCAACACTAACTCCACATGGATTGGCATGCTTAACAATTACACAAGCAGGTTGAGTAAATTCCAAAAGTAAATTATATGAAGCATCAGCATCGTTAAAATTATTATAACTCAACTCTTTTCCCTGAGTTTGTTTGGCATTAACTATTCCAGAATTTGAATTAACATAAACAGCTGCAGTTTGATGTGAATTTTCACCGTAACGTAATTGTTGTTTAAGAGTTCCACTTAGAATATATTGATCCTTATTATACCATTTAGAAATTGCTAAATCATAATCAGCGATGTTTTTGAATGCCTTACTTGCCATTAATTTTCTGAATTCAAGAGTAGTTGAATTATTATGTTTATCGAGCTCAATTTTTAATTTTTCATAATCCTCAATATCGGTAATTACCGTTTTAAATAAAAAGTTTTTAGATGCGGAACGAACCATTGCTGGTCCACCAATATCAATATTTTCAATAATTTCAGCTTCATCATCGGTTTTAGCTAATGTTTCTAAAAATGGATAAAGATTAACTATTAGTAAATCAATTGGCAAAATATCATGCTCGATAGACTGCGCTTGATGCTCTTTATTATCAAGTACCGCAAGTAATCCAGCATGAACTTTAGGGTGAAGAGTTTTGATTCTTCCATCCATTATTTCAGGGAAATTTGTTAATTGCGAAATATCTTTTACAGCAATATTTTGTTGTTTTAAAAGTTTATAAGTTCCACCTGTAGAAATAATTTCGACATTATTTAGAGCTAGATATTTAGCAATCTCAACAATATTTGTTTTATCAGAAACAGAGATTAAACACCGAGATATTTTTTGTAATTTAGACATTTTATATTTTAATATATTCCAAAATTTTTGTAAAACTATCGGCAATTGTTAAATTACCATTATCGATAATAATTGCGCCATCGGCAATTTTCAATGGTGATTCTGCTCTATTAAAATCATTATCATCACGACTTTTTAACTGCGCTAATATCTCTTGATAATCTTGATTTGGAAATTGCCGAAATCTTCTTTGAGCACGAATTTCAACATCCGCAGTTACAAAAAATTTATAATCGGCATCAGGACAAATTACCGTTGTGGTATCACGCCCATCTAATACGCAACCATTTTTATTAGTTTTGCCATTATTTACAAAATCGCGCTGAAACTGAAAAATACTATTACGTAAATTTTTATTTTTAGCGATAATTGATGCGATCGCTCCAACCTTCTCGCTAAATAATTCCTCATTTTCTAAATCTTGCTCGCTAATATTTTTAGTAAGAATTGTTAAATAATCTTCAAAATTATAAGGA
Organism: Rickettsia typhi; assembly: GCA_945901265.1. GTDB lineage: Bacteria > Pseudomonadota > Alphaproteobacteria > Rickettsiales > UBA1997 > CAILUF01. The sequence continues at coordinate 10,573 of CAMDJZ010000029.1, read as the reverse complement.
TCTAATTTCTGATCAATTACTCTTAATCCAATTAGTCGATAAATTGCTCCAGTATTCAAATAATCTAAATTAAAATAAGAGGCAATTTTTTTGGCAAGAGTTCCCTTACCTGAAGCTGAAGGACCGTCAATTGCGATAACAATTTTTTTCATGGTAGTAATCGATATTTTATTTTCTAAATAATGATTTGAGTAAAATAAGATAATTTTTTATTACAAAAAAATATTTATATAAAAGTTTAACATCTAAACAATCATGGTTCCAGCGCCACTTTTGGTAAAAAGTTCCATCAGTAAAATATTATCAACTGCACCGTTTAAAATGTGAGCAAAAGTTACGCCTTTTTCAACAGCACTAATACAAGTTTCAACCTTGGGGATCATTCCTCCCGTAATCACGCCATCTGCGATCATTTGGTGAGCAGTTGCACAATTTAAATGACTGACTAATTCGCCATTTTTAAGCATTACCCCATCAACATCAGAAAGCATTATTAATTTTGAAGCTTTAATTGCTGATGCAATCGCTCCAGCTGCAGTGTCAGCGTTAATGTTAAAAGTTTCACCATTTATTCCAATCCCAATTGGCGCTATTACAGGGATAATATCAGAATTTTCAAACAATTCCAAAATTTCAGTTTCTATTTCATATGGTTCGCCAACGAAACCTAGATTTAAGATTTGCTCGATATTTGAGTTGGGATCTTTTTTGGTTTTAGTCGCTCTTTTTGCACGAATTAGAAATGCGTCCTTACCACAAATTCCAACAGCTTTTCCATCAGCCATATTAATTTCTTTAACAATCATTTTATTTATTGAACCAGCCAAAACCATTTCAACGATATCTACAGTATCGGCATCGGTAACTCTTAAGCCATCAACAAAACTGGTTTTGATATTTAATTTCTCAAGCATTTTTCCGATTTGTGGACCGCCACCGTGGACTATAATAGGATTGATTCCAACTTGCTTCAACAATGCAACATTTTTAGCAAAATTCTTAAGATTAATTTCGCCTCCCATTGCCGATCCACCAAACTTTATAACAAAAGTCTCACCAGCAAATTTCCGTAAATATGGTAGTGCTTCACATAGCACTTCAGCCTTTCGAGCCCAATCCTGAAAATCTTTTTCTTTTTGCAATGAAATATTTTCAAGAGGAGTTATTTCGCTATTTTTTTTATCTTCCATATTGCTCATTTTTTTTAAAAGTTGTTTAAAAAATTTTTTTAATTAGAAAATAATAATATTTTACAATCAAGTTTTTTTTATAAAAATTTACAGAGAGTCAATGCTGGAAACTGCAATATTTGAGAATAATTCAAGGGTATTTGCAATTTCATTATATTCGATATCATCATAATTTCTAAAAAAATTTTGACTTGCTGATAAATTTGTATTAATAAAAATTTTTTCAATTTTAATGTTTCGATTTATTAGAACATCAATTGCCGTTAGTGTATGACTAATTGCACCAAGATAATTAGAAGTTATTAATATTACTGAAATATTAACATCTTTTGCTAAATCTAAAAATGTTTTATGAAAAGTTATTGGCGTCATAACTCCCCCAGCTGATTCAATAAATAAATAATGATCTTTATTCTTTGCCATTGCTATTTCTTTATGACAAAAATCAACAACTTCTTGATAATTTATTTTTGCAACTAAATGCGGAGAGTTTGTTTTTTCATAAGCATATGGCGTAATTTCTTCTAGGCTAAAATTTTGATTATTTTTTTTCATTGCAATTTGTAAGCGATGAGTATCGGAATTTTTATCTTTGATATTAAAGCCTGTTGCAATTGGCTTTATAGCTTTTGAATTTGGAAATCTTTGACATAATTTTTCTGTTAAAAAAGTTTTGCCAATATCTGTACCAATGCCTAAAATAAAATAAATTTTTTCTTTCAGCATTTTAAAATTTATTTGATGTTGGAGAATGTTCCATATATAGGTCCAAAAACCGCAATTGTAATCCAACCGATCATTAAGCCCATTACCAAGGTAATCGTTGGCTGAATCATTCCTACAATTTTATCAATTGAGTCATTAATTTCGCGATCGTAAAAAAACTTAATATTTTGTAGCGAACTTTCCATGTTTCCACTTTCCTCGCCAACTTTAAACATTCTAATAACCAAGCTTGGAAAATAACCAGTTGAGGCAATAGATTTGGTCAATGATTGACCATCTGAAACATGATCCTTTACCAACATAATTGCTCTTTTAATTGCCTTATTTTTAATAACTCCACAAGATGATTCCAAACATTCTAAAACCCCAAGACCACTTCTAAAAGTTAAGGCAAAAAATTGACAAAATTTTGCGGAATCAATTTTACGAATAATTGGTCCAAATACCGGAATCTTAAGTTTAAAATTATCAACTTTAACTGCCAGGCTTTCTGATGTTTGAAGTATTTTAACAATAATAAAAAAGATGATCGGAAAGATAATTAAAAAATACCAATAATTTTTCATAAAATTTGAAAATGAAATCAACGCAACAGTAATAAATGGCAACTTAATATCTTGGGCAGTTAAGAATGCCGTTACCTTCGGAACAACAACTGAAGTCATCACGCCCAATACAACAAACATGATTAAAATACCAAACATCGGTCCACGAATCGCCTTGGCAGTTTTTCGATTAATGTCATTATTCCATTTAATGTCTTCAATAATACTTGAAAAAGAGTTTGCAAGATTACCAGTTTTTTCACCCATAGAAATTAAACCAAGATAAATTTTATTAAAAACATCCGGATGCTTTGCCAAACTTTCAGAAAATAAACTACCATTTTTAATTGCCTCAAAAATCTCATGCATTAAATTTCTAACTTTTGTAGTATCGGCGTTTTCCTTTAAATCGGCAACTGAATCAATAATTGAAACACCAGCTTTTTCTAGCTGTTCTAAATGCACGAAAATTGAAATTAAATCGGCAGTTTTAATGCTCGCAAATAACCCTCCGCCCATTTTATCTTGGCTATATGAAATCAATTCAAGGGAATTGGCGCGAAGCATGGTAAGCAATTCGGCAGGATTTTCTGCTGACATTTTACCATTAATATTTTTACCATTTTGATCAAGAGCTTTATAGCGATAGCGAAACATTTTTTAACTTTTTAATTTTTGCATTTTACGCATGATAATTTCTTTTTTTAATTTAGAAATTCTATCGACAAAAGTGATTCCATTAAGATGATCAATTTCATGCTGAATACAAACTGCCATTAAACCTTCCATATCTTCAAGCTTTTCTTTACCTTCATAGTCAAAATATTTTACTTTGACTTTTTTTGGCCTAATCACTTCAGATCGAGCATCAGGAAATGATAGACAACCTTCTTTAAATGCAGAATTTTCTTTTGAAAATTCGATAATCTCAGGATTAACAAAAAAACGTGGATTGGTATTTTTTACATGAACATGTCCACAACCTTTTGCGTGATGCATCAACGCATCTTCATCTTCTTCATAATCAATATCCATTACTAATACTCTTTTTAAAACGCCAACCTGAACTCCCGCCAAACCAACACCTTCATGGAGATACATTGTAAACAACATATCTTCGAGTAACTCCTTAAGTGACGAATCGAATTTCGTTACAGGATTAGAAATCTCTAATAAGAGAGGATTTGGTGCGAGTATTAATGGTAATAGTTTTGACATAATATAATTTTTATAATTAATTAGCTCTTATTTTATTGTATTGATTTATTTAATCGTAATTTATTTTCAAGAACATTAAATTAAAGCATTTAGTTTTGTTGTAAAATTTTTTTACAAATTTTCTTCAATGTCTGGGGATAAATTATATGCTCTTGAACAAGAATTTTCTGCGCCAAGCTATTAAAATCATCATTGCTCAAAATATCAACTTGTGCTTGCATTATTATTTCGCCAGAATCAACATCCACACTAACAAAATGAGTAGTGCATCCACTTATTTTTGCACCAGAATTTAATGCATCTGCAACAGCATTTGCACCTTTAAATTCTGGCAAAAGTGAAGGATGAATATTGATTAATCTGCCTTGAAATTTTTCAACAAACCATGGCGATAAAACTCGCATAAATCCAGCTAAGCAAATTATATCAATGCCGCATTTAGTAATTTCTTGATCAATTGCTTCCTCAAATTGTTGACGACTATAAAATTTTTTATGGTCAATTATTGCTGTTAAAATATTATTTTGCTGAGCATAATTTAAACCTAGCGCATCATGTTTATTAGATATAACCATGGCAATTTCAGCTGGAAAATTTATGTCTCTACAAGCATCAATCAAAGCTTTCATATTGCTTCCTCGGCCCGATATTAAAATCGCTACTTTAATTTTTTTTACCATTTTATAATTTTATAAACCTTAATTAAATTTTTTTTAAAAATTATTTTGAATAATTTTCAAGCGCTAATATGCCAGGTAATTTTTTTCCTTCAAGCCATTCGAGGAAAGCTCCACCCGCAGTTGAGATATAAGTAAATTTATCAAATAAGTTACAAGAATTAATTGCCGAAACAACGTCACCTCCTCCAGCAACTGAAAGTAATTTCTTTTGCGAAGTAAGTTGCGCAATTTCATTCGCAAATGCAATAGTACCAAGATTAAATGGCTTTAATTCAAAAGCTCCTAAAGGACCATTCCACAAGACAGTTTTATGTTCTGCTAATATTTTAGCTAACAATTTACTTGTTTGCAAACCCAAATCTAAAATAATATCATCATCTTCAACGTCTTTAATATCAACGGTTCTATGACTTGCATTTTCAACAAAATTTTTGGCAACAACCACATCGTTTGGCAAAATAAATTGACAATTATGTTTTTTGGCAAGTTGTAAAATTTCCAAAGCATTATCGCGCAAGTCCTTCTCGCACAATGATTTACCGATATTGTGACCTAGGGCGTACAAAAAGCTATTTGCCATTCCACCACCTACAACTAGTGTCTGCGCTTTCTTAACCAACTCTTTTAACAAATCAATTTTTGTCGAAACTTTTGCACCACCAACAACTGCTACCATGGGTTTTTGAGAATTATCTAAATTTAAAGTTAGATTATCAAGTTCTTTTTCCATTAGCAATCCAGCGCATGATTTTAAAATTGTTGGAATGCCAGTGATTGAAGCGTGTGAACGATGAGAACAGGAAAACGCATCATTAACATAGAGATTTGCAAATGAAGCTAACTGACGAGAAAAATCTATATCACCTTTAGTTTCAGCTTTATAAAATCTTAAATTTTCTAGTAAAATAATTTCACCAAATTTAGTATTTGATATTGCTTGCTCAACTTTACTCCCAATACAATCATCGACAAAGTGAAGCTTGATATTGCCAAGCAATTCCTGTAAATGATCAATAATTTGAATAAGCGACATTGATTTTTCAAACTTACCTTCAGGCCTGCCGAAGTGCGATATTACTATAACCTTGGCCTGATTATTGGCAAGATAATTTAAAGTTGGTATTACCGCTTTAATACGAGTGTCATCAGTAATTTTATTATTGATAATTGGGACGTTGAAATCAACGCGCACAATGACATTCTTATTAGAAACAACGCAATCTTTTAAACGATTAAATTTCTCCATAGATATATAAATTAAAACTTGATTTTGAAACATTAACTGATAAAATGACGACAAAATCTAACATGAAATCATTATTTTTTTAGATATTTGATATAAACTAAATTTTTAATAAAATTAAATTAGCGGTAGTTTTTTTCAAGTGAAGTTTTTTTATTTTAAAAAATTTTTGCAAAAACAATTATCCTTTGAAGATTATAGAAAATTGATAATTAACATAATGGATTTTACAAATTACAAATTTTAGCAATTTTTAAATTTAAATTTTATGGGAACTAAGAATAACCCGAAAAACAGGGTAAAGAATGTTGAAAAAAAGAAATATAAAGGCAAAGATGTTGAGCCAGCTTTCTACTACGGAGTTCACGCTGGACATGGAAAATACATGTCAGCAAAATATGCGGGAACTGCTCAATTAGCTGTTGATGAAAATTCTAAACCAATTAATTGGGATCAAGCTAATTAAAAGTTAAATTTTATTATCTTGTTTAACAATTTTATTATAGCATAAAACATGCCTGAAGTTATTATCAACGGTCCTGAAGGTCGCATTGAAGGTCGTTATCATCAAAACCCAAATCCAAAAGCTCCCGTTGTTCTAGTGCTTCATCCACATCCCCTTTTTGGCGGAACGATGAACAATAAAGTAACTTACAGTCTTTACAGAAATTTTATTAATAATGGCTTTTCAACTTTGCGAATTAATTTTCGAGGAGTTGGCAGATCACAAGGCAAATTTGATAATGGCGTTGGTGAATTACTTGATGCAACAGCAGTTATGAATTGGTTGCATGATCAAAATATGGAAGCTACGGAATATTGGATCGCAGGATTTTCATTCGGCGCATGGATTGCTTTACAAACAGTAATGCGTCGCCCTGAACTTGAAAATTATATTCTCGTTGCACCTCCAGCTACAAAATATGATTTTAATTTCATTGTCCCTTGTTCATCATGTGGACTTGTCGTTCAAGGAGATAGGGATGAGGTAACCAAGGAATCCGACTCTGCAAAATTGGCCGAACGCCTTTCTGCTCGCGAAGGAGCTGAAGTTCAATATTCAATGATTACTAATGGTGATCACTTTTTTAATAATTGCCTCAATGATTTTGAAGATGTTGTAGATAGATACATTAAAAATCGTTTATTTATTGACTCTAGTAAAATTCGTAAGGTTAAAAGAGACCGTAGACGTCGTCGCAAGAAAAAAAATATTGCCGAAATTAAACCTGAAAGAAATTATTTCCCAGTAAAACCATTAGCCTCTTTTGATATTTAACAATTATTATTGGTTAAAAATTATAACATTTTTTAATAAGAAATAATGGCAATTATTGGTTTTGAACAAATAAAATTACAACTTAATTCTTCTTTAGATCAGCAAAAACTTCACCATGCAAATTTAATATATGGCAAGAGAGGAGTTGGGAAGGCAAGCTTTATAAAAGAATTTTGCCTAGGAAAATTAGATTGTAAAAATAATTATCATCCTGATTTAAAAATTATTTGCAAAGAAGATGATAAGAGGGAAATTACAGTTAATGCAATTCGTGAAATTGCTGATTTTGTTAACCAAACATCAGTAAATAATAATCATAAATTTATAATTATTGACTCAGCTTGTGAATTAAATAAAAATGCCAGTAACGCATTACTTAAAATTCTTGAAGAACCCCATAAAAAAAACTTTTTATTTTTAATTGCTCACAGTTTAAATCGAGTAATTCCAACATTAAGATCGCGCTGTAACATGATTAAAGTTTCGGAATTTAATGATAAGGATTTCAACAGAATAATTTCAGATAATCATAATTTTAGCGAATTAGAATTACAATTTTTAATGATGATTTCTGATAATTCTCCAGCGCTAGCAATTCAACACTCTCAATACTTAATAAAACTTTATCAACTTTTATTAGAATCAATTTTAATACAAAAAGTAAGTGATGAAATTATCAAAAAAATTTCTGAAAAAAACTTTTCTTTTTTTATTTTTGAAAGAATTATTGCAACTTTTTATTCGCGTTTTATCAAAAGCTACCACCAAATTAACCAAAAATTTTTTTTCGCCGAACAGGAAGTTTTTTCCAATCTATCTTTAAAATTTTCGCTTGATGATGCGATTATTTTAGCTGAATCATCAATTGCTAGAACAAATCTCGTTTCGCCAATTTATCTCGATAAAAAACTTTTTATTATCAATATTTTAAATCAACTTTGTTATGAAAAAATATAAAGCAATTGGCTTGATGTCTGGAACCTCAATGGATGGAATAGATTTAGCCTTTATCGAAAGCGATGGCAAAAATCATCTCAAATTAATTAATCAAAAATATCAACCATACGAAAATATTTTTAAGGAAAAAATGTTTAGACTTATTGGTAACAAACAAGATTTACTTACAATTAAAGCTGTAGAAAATGAGTTAACATTATTGCATTCAATGATTGTTAATGATTTTATTAAACAAAATAATTTATCGTCTAGCGATATTGATATCATTGGTTTCCACGGTCAAACAGTTTGTCATGATCCCCATAATTCAATTACTTGGCAAATTGGCAATTCACATTTATTAGCCCATAAAACTGGAATTGATGTTGTTGCCGATTTTAGAACTCGAGATGTTGCTTTAGGAGGAAATGGCGCTCCATTAGTGCCAATTTATCATTATTATTTATTTAAAAATTTTCTTCAAACAAACTATAGCAACATAGGCGTATTAAATATTGGCGGAGTTTCCAATATAACGCTTTTTAATATTGATGATGAAAATTCTATATGTGGATTCGATGTTTGTTTTGGAAATGCCCCATTAGATGATCTCGTTAAAGAAAGAATAAATGCTAATTATGATGAAGATGGTTCGCTTACCGCGAGTGGATTTGCTGATATAAATTTAGCGAATCAAATTTTACAAGATCCCCTCTTTAATGGAAATTTTCCCCGCGCTTTTGATCGTCAAGATTTTGTTAAAATTCTAGAACCAATTAAATCTCTTGAGTTAAAAAATGCTCTTGCAACATATAGCTATATACTCGTTCATGCATTGGAAATTGCATTGTCTAAATGCCCAATTCAACCACAAATTATTTTTATTTGCGGTGGTGGAAGAAAAAATATTGGACTCATATCTTTACTTCAAGAGAAGCTTAAAAATATTAAAATTGTTAATATTGATCAACTTGATATTGATGGAGATTTTATTGAAGCGCAAGCCTTTGGATTTTTAGCAATACGACATCTTGAAAATCTTGCAATTACCTTTCCAAATACTACAGGAATTAAGTTCAATCAAGGTTCGCGCGGCGGAGTTTTATATAAATCTTACCAAAATTAACAAGTTACTTTGCGTAGCTTTTTAGCTATATCAATATATTTTTAAATTTTTAAGTGGAAATAGTATAAAGGGAAAATAAAATAATTTTTAATAAACTAACATTTTAAATTTTCTTTTTATCACCGAGTCTTATTTACGGGATTTTCCTATGTTTAACATAAAATTAATTTAAAAATAATAATTATTACTCTAAATCAAAAATAAAATATATGAAAAATTCTTCAATTACATCTCTAATACTAATCACAATTTTTTTGACCTCTTGCCAATCTTTAATCAATTTCAATTCATTAAGCAAACAAAAATCATCGGCAGAATCATCGGCAGAATCAACAACGGGTGATTCCTCAAAAATCATCATTGCCAATTATAACGGCAGAAATGTAACTCTCAAAGACGCTAATAATGAAATAGAAAAACTTGCTGCTCAAAATACTAAACTCAAAGACATAACTTTTGACAAATTAAGCAGTAATCAAAAAGAAGCTATCATCAAAGAAGTGGTCCTGAAAGAAATGGCCTATTACGAGGCTAAAAAAAGAAACCTAAATAAAGACAAGGATTATCAAGAAACATTAAAAATTTTTGAAACCGAATTATTAAAACAAAAACTCTTTGCTACTCTAGCTAAAGAAGCAACGGAAGAAAAAAATCTTAAAAAAAATTATGATGAGTTAGCCGAAAAACTCAAAGACAAAAAAGATATAAGAATTAGCTATATCATTGTAAAAACCCAAAGCGAAGCTGAATTTATTTATAAATCCCTTTTAAAATATCCTCGCTCATTTGCCTTTCAAGCAAAAAGAAAATCTCTCGATAAAGAGCTTGCTAAAAAAGGTGGTGATCTTGGATTCGTAATGGAGGATTCACTTCCTGCAGAAGTTCTTAAGCAGGCTAGAACTGTTGAACAAGGTCAAATTGCTCAACCAGTTCAAACTTCAGGGCAATGGATAATTATTAAATTGGAAGACGAAAAACCAACTGAAATTTTATCTTATGAAAAAGCTAAAGATGCTTTAGCTCAAAGCCTTACAAAAAAAGCGATTGAAGATTTTATTGCCAAAAGTCTTGAAAAAGCTAAAATTAGCATTTTGGTTAAATAAAATTAATCAGAAATAATGGCAAGAAAAAACAAAATTTTAAAAAGTAATAAATTTACTTTTCTAGTCTTGCGAACTACTGCTATAATGAAGGTGAAACCAAAGTTTATATCGCTAATAAAAAAAATTCCACCTTGGGGATCATTTAGTTATGATATTTTGGGCAATAACTTTACAAGGAAAAAAATCAAATTCTTTTGGTGAAATCGATAATCTGTTTTTATTGAAGTATCAGTCGCAGATAAATTTATAAAAACAAAAACTTATCGCAAAAACTTGTTGCGCATACCGCAATTCATTTGCCGTGGAGCAATTCAAATCGAAGCTAAATATTTATAAAAATAAACTTATTGCGCATACGGCAATTCATTTGCCGTGGAGCAATTCAAATCGAAGCTAAATTTGCGTTAGCAAATTTAATTAACAATACGGCAATTCATTTGCCGTGGAGCAATTCAAATCGAAGCTAAATTTGCGTTAGCAAATTTAATTAACAATACGGCAATTCATTTGCCGTGGAGCAATTCAAC
>CAMDJZ010000028.1 GCA_945901265.1 Rickettsia typhi | reverse complement strand
CTCTCCCCGCATGCGACGAGAGGGGATTAGACCGAATTTTTATAAAATAATACCGATATTTTTTTTCTAGATAAAGAATAAACCCGAATAAAGAGTAAACCCGATCTAATCCCCTCTCCCCACGTCAGTGGGGAGAGGGTTAGGGTGAGAGGGAATTGATTTTATCAATCTTAAATAATTTTAATAAAAACTTTTATTTATCAATAAATTAATTTAGAATATAAGATGTTGTATTAAAATTAATTTTTATTTAAAAAATAAATTTAATATAATAAACTCTAGCTAAAAAGGTATATCTTCATTAATAATCTGATCTTTGTTTTTCAGTAGATTTTGGCGATGGCTTTTTATGATCGAATTTTATTTCGTTGAATTTTTAATTTTTTCTTATGGCCTGAGTTTTTCTTTTGGTGATTACTCAATGATTCAGGCTGAATCAGATATTTTTGGCATAATATTTTACTCAATAAACTTTTTGATTATCTTCTTGCGACAATTGAATACTGAGTAATTGTATAATTTTTTAGCCCAAAATCTTACCCAACTCTTTCGCTAATAGTTTAATATCTTCTTCGCTAGTCAACTCGCTGAATGCTAAAATCATTTTATTATCAATGCAATATCCGCCAATAATATTTTTTTGTAAAAGTTTTTGATTAACTTCTTGAGCATTTTTGGAAAATTCGATAGTAAATTCATTAAAGAAATTTTCGTTTAAAATTTTAACACCATTTATTTTACTTAAGATTTCGTAGGCTTCGCAAGCTTTGTGATGATTAATTAAAGCAAGTTTTTTGTAACCAATTTCTCCCAAAAGGGAAGCGTGAATCGTGAATGCGGTAGCACATAATCCTTGGTTTGAACAGATGTTAGAAGTTGCTTTATCGCGACGAATATGTTGTTCACGAGCATTAAGTGTTAAAACATAACCAGGTTTATTATCAACATCTAAAGTTGCGCCACAAATTCTTCCAGGCATTTGACGAACAAATTCTTTTTTGCAGGCAAAAAATCCTAAAAGTGGTCCACCAAAATTTAAGCCAACACCCAAAGAAGAAGCTTCGCCAACGACAATATCAGCTTGAGAAGGCGCTTGGAGTAAACCTAAAGATAAAATTTCACTCACCACAACAATCATCAACGCTTGAGCTTCATCGCATTTTTTTCTTACATCTTCGAGATTGGGAATATTGCCATAAAAATCGGGATATTGAACAATGACGCCAGCGCAATTTTCATCAATTTTATCTTGTAATTTTGCCGAATTTAAATCGAGGAAAGTTTTGCAAACATCAAGATAGTCAGGATGGATATCGTTGAATTTAGCAATATTTTTTTTATTAGATTTAATGCGTAAAGTCATCAAACAACTTTCGGCTAATGAAGTTGCGCCGTCATACATTGAAGCATTGGCAACTTGCATGCCAGTAAGCAAAGATATGATTGACTGAAATTGAAAAATTACCCCTAAAGTTCCTTGTGAAATTTCAGGTTGATAAGGTGTATAAGAAGTTAAAAATTCTGATCTTTGAATTAAATGATCAACTGCAGATGGAATATGATGTTTGTAACATCCCGCACCCAAGAAAAAAGGACCTTGTGAAGCTGGGCGATTTTTTTTTGCAAATTCATTTAATATTTTTTCAACTTCAATTTCGCCTTGATGATTTGGTAAATTTTCAATTGGTTTTTTTAAAAGAAATTGATTAGGTACTGCATCGTAAAGATCATCAACTGAATTAACGCCAATAGCATCAAGCATTTCTTTGCGATCTTTTGAAGTTAAGGCTAAATAACGCATAAATAAAAAAATTAAATTGTCAAAATTGCAATTCAAAATATTTAACAATTTTTAAAAAATAATTAAAAATATTCTGTTTTGATTTTCTTAAGATTAAAAATTAAGGTGTCAATTTAGACTTTGTCGAAGAAATTGCAAGTGGTAATATTGACAATTTTATAGAATTTTAAATTTAAGAAGATTAATAGAACTCAACAATACCGTTACTTATATCGTACATTCCTCCAGCTAATATAATCTTTTTTTTCTTAATTAAATTACGAATTATTTTACTTTTTTTAGGAATTTTTTTCATTACTTCTAAAACATTTTGTTCAGAAACTTGATCAGTAAAATTAATAAATTTATCATTGCTGTGATCCTTTTTTTTGCTGGTAATTTTAACTGCAGGTTTAATTTTTTTAAGAAGATTGGTTAGATATCCCATTTCTACATGATCGCATGCTCCCTTGATCGCTCCGCATTCAGTATGTCCAAGAACCATTACTAGCTTTGCTCCGGCAACTCCGCAAGCAAATTCCATACTGCCTAAAATATCGTCATTGAGAATATTTCCGGCGATTCGGCATGAAAAAATATCTCCTAATCCTTGGTCGAAAATTAATTCTGCAGAAGTTCTAGAATCAATACAGCTAAGAATAAAAGCAAATGGATATTGTCCATCAGAAGTTTCGTTGATTTGGCTAAGTAGATTGCGGTTAATTTTAAGGTTATTAACAAATCTCTGATTGCCTTCTTTAAGTCTAGATATTGCTTGCTCTGGGGTTAATAAATCGCGATTTTGTTTAGTAAGGGTTGTCATAAATTATTTTATTTTATTGTTTTAATTATATTTTGCTGGATAGTATTCCTTTTAGTTGTAAATTGATATTTCTTGATTTGGCGTTAGCTTTGAAGTCTTTAATTATCTCGTAGATATCGTAATCAATAATTTTTGAATTAGTTGCATCAATGATAACGCTAGAATTATTTGGTAAATTTTTAAGCATTTCAATAATCGCCCCTTTATTCAAAAATGAAACTTCTTGAGCTAATTTAATGATATGATCATGTTGTTTATTTTCGCTTTCGCTAATTTTTTCATAAGCATTGCGGAAATTATGAAATATTATGAAGCCTAGAGAAATAATCATTCCCAACATTACCCCTTTCAATAGATCAAAAATTATCATGGAAATTATGGTTATTAAAAAAGGAATAAATTGTTCATAGCCAAGGCGAAAAATTTTAATAATCATTTGTGGATTAATTAGTTTATAACCAACCACCAAAAGCACGCATGCCAAACTAGCTAAAGGAATCATATTTAAAATTTTAGGAATCGAAATTACGCAGATTAATAATAAAAATCCGTGTAAAATTGTCGAAGCTTTGCTCTTAGCGTTAAATGAAATATTGGCACTACTTCTAACGATTACTTGAGTTATTGGCAATCCACCAATTAAACCAGAAATTAAATTTCCTAAACCTTGAGCTTTGAGTTCGCGATTGGTAGGAGTTATATTTTTTTTCGGATCAATTTTGTCAGTTGCTTCTACGCAAAGTAAAGTTTCGATACTGGCAATAATTGCAATCACAAAACCTAGGGAATAAATTTGCGGATTGCGCAAAATTTCAAAATTTGGCAAAGTAAATTGTTGAAAAAATTCTTGCGGATTTTGAGCAATTGGCAATTGAACAATTTGATGATCTTTAATATCGATAATTTGACCTAAAATTATGCCAAGCAAAATTACTAAAAGAGGCGAGGGGATTGCTTTACATAATCGAAATTTAGGCGATAAAATTTTGTCCCAAGTGGCAATTAAAGTTAATGATAAAATTGAAATAATAATTGCGTTTGGAGTTAAACTTGTTATGGTTTCTTTGGCAATATTTAAAGCACCTTGTTCAAAAAATTCTTTAAAGTCATCAGCAAAATTTGCATCATAACCTAAAGCGTGAGGTAATTGTTTTAGGCAAATGATTATTCCAATACCGCAAAGCAACCCTTTAATTACGCAAGATGGAAAGTAATAGGCAATCGTTCCAAGTTTAAGGCTACCCATCACTATTTGCAATATTCCTGCAAGCATTACTGCAACCAAGAAACTTTCGTAAGAGCCAATTTGTTCAATGCCATTCAAAACAATTACTGCTAAACCAGCTGCAGGTCCACTAACTCCTAGTGATGATCCACTTGCCATTCCAACAACAATTCCACCAACTATTCCGGCAATTATTCCCGAAAATAATGGAGCGCCGGAAGCCATGGCAATTCCTAAGCATAAGGGTAAAGCAACAAGAAATACCACTAGACTTGCTGGCAAGTCATAGCGCAAATTTTCAAAAATTTTTTTCATAAATTAAGTTAAATTAAAATTTTATAAGTTACTAGTTTAAACTAAGTAGTAATATTTTTATTATTAATAAATAATTACAATTTAATATAAGTAAAAATAGTTTTAATTTAACAATTTGGCGGGGAGGTTGGAACTATGGGGGTGAAATTGAGGCGATGATCTTGATCAAAAAGATTTCCAAGGGAATTAATCTTGATTATATTGGTATTTAGTGAAGTTAAGATAGCATATTCTGAATCTTCCTCTTCATTTTCATGAGGATTTTTATTGTCAGCTGTTTTATTTTCGGAATTTTCTTTTAGATCAATAACTAATTTATCATAAGGAAATTTTTTTGGAAAATCATTAGGTAAATTATTATTTTTTGAATAATTTTTTTCAATATTTGTGGCAAGATTTTTAAAATATATTCGGCTATCACTTTTGTTAGTTTTAAGTGAAGCAAGCCCGAAAACAAGGGTCAAACAGATAATGGCAGAAATTATTTTTTTCATAAAAATTAAATTATTTCTATATTTTAATAATCCTAAACCTTCTTTGCAAGGATTTAATTTATAAGCCTTGGGATAAAATTACAATTAAGTGATTAAAAATTTTAATCCAGCAATAAGAGTAATGGCTCCAATGCCAATTTTAAAATATCTTTCGCTAATTTTTAAATGAACTTTATGACCAAAGTAAATTGCGATTAATACAGGAATTATAGTCCAGTAAATTTTATTAAATAATTCTAAGTTAAAATCATTGGCAATTATAAGTTGTGGAAGTCTAAGCATATTGCAAAAAAAGAAAAATAAAGCCATTGTAGCGCGCAAAGTTGATTTATTTTTGAAATCATTTTTTAGAGCGTTAACCACAAAAGGTCCCCCTGTGCCAAATGCTCCTTGTGCTAGCGATGAAATTAATAGCAATTTAAATTTAAAAAATTTTGTTTTTTTACAATTTAATTTATTAACATTATCTTGATTTTTTTTGTCAAAAAATAAATTTTTAAGAGCAATAAAAATTAATAATAAGCCAAAAATTGGTGATAATATTTTTACCGGCAAATTACTAAAAAAATATGCCCCAAGAGACGCCCCAAAAAGTGAAATAAAAAATAATTTTTTAAAAATTTTAAATTCTATGTCTTTAAAGCTACTACATGCTATATAAAGAGAAGATAGGGTGCCAATATAAAATCCCGATAAAATGGCTAATTTAAAATCTATAAAAAAACTCAAGATTGAGTAGGCAATTAAACTTCCGCCAAACCCAAAAATACTTTCAAAAAAAAATCCTAAAGCAAAAGTTGAGGCGATAAGAAAAATAGCGGACATAAAATTTAGATTTTTTTTTTAAAAACTTTGATTAAATTTAAAACTGGTTTAATTAATTTAAATTTGTGAATATTTTAAATCATAAAATGATTATTTTAATTTTGGAATTTTTTTAAATGATGCGCATACAATTTAATTTTTATTTGTTATTTATTTTTTTGGCATTTTCTGCCTTTCCTTCATTTGCTCAAAACTACTACAGCAATCTAGGAATTTACAAAGATATTGTTGAGGATAAAAAAGAAGAATTTTTTGGAAATTTTTCACCGAAAATTTTGAATCGCTTGGTGATAGATGGCAATTTTGATAGGAGTTTTAAAGCAACCAGAAAAAATGATAAATTTATAGAAACTTCAGGAAAGGTAAGATTTTTTAACAATATTCATCTAAATAAATCTATTTCTATTAACTCATATTTAAAATTCCAAGATGTTAATGGTTTAAATCCTCTAACGCAGAATGCTGGCAATCAAAATAATGGTAAAGATCGATATTTTAAGAATTTAGGTTTATTTGCTGAAGAAATAAACTTACGATATCTTTATGAAAATACTGAAAGAAAAATTGCTAATAATCTTATTTTAGGTAAATTTAATTTAGGTTTTGGAACTGCTTGGCGATGGGATCAGGGATTATGGATTCATAGTTTAGCCGAAAGTTACAAACAAGTTGAAAAAATTGGAATTTCCAATGTATTGCAACTTGGCGACCCTGTTAAAACTGGCCAATATAATATTGGTTTTAGCGTCTTTACTAATGATCGTAAAAATTTTGATAATGCTTTATTTTCTGATAAATTTAGTCAACCTAAAAGTTCCGCAGTTCCTGGCGATTCAAGATCGCTTAAATCATTTAATTTTTTACTTGATGTTAATTTTGATTTTGCTAAAAATGAGCGATTAAATTATCATTTTTCTTATTTAAATTTAGCGGTAAATTCACGAAATAGCGAGGTTAATCCTTATAAAATTGCCGATCAAAAAGGGGTGGTTTATGGAATTAATTATAAATATCCCTTAAATCAAAATTTTGAAATTTATACTTTGGCAGAATATACTAAAATCAATAATTTTATGGGAAATTCTGATCGTTTACGAAGCTATTTAACCACTAACGCTACCTTGCGTTATAATCAATCTTGGAGCTTACTAATTGGCAATTCAAGATTGAAAGATCGCAATTATAATGCAATTGGTTTTAATGAGAATCTTAGCGAAGTTTCGCTAGGTTATGAGTTTAAAAAAAATAGTTATTTTGATAAGTTAACTGTTCAAATTGGCTATAAAAATAATTCCATATCTAATATGAATAATATTGTTGAAAAGCAAAATTCACAAGGTTTACTTTTAAGATATTATAAAAATTTTTAAGCAAATATAAAATAACCAATTTAAGTTATTTATAATTAACAAATTAATTATTTTCTATGAAAAAAATTATACTTGCAGTTCCAAAGGGTAGAATTTTGCAAGATTTAACTCCATTATTTTCAAAGATTTCTTTAATCCCTGAAGTGGATTTTTTTGATGATAATTCCCGTAAATTAGTTTTTACTACTAATCATCCTAACCTAGAAATTGTTAAGGTAAGAAGCTTCGATGTTGCAACTTTTGTAAAATTTGGGGGCGCTAGCTTAGGAATTTGCGGATCTGATGTTGTGAAGGAATTTTCTTCGCCAGAAATTTTATCAATTTTAGATTTAAATATTGGAAAATGCCGCTTAAGTATTGCAACTTTAAAAGATAAAATTTCTAATCTTGAAAATGACTGGCATAAAAAATCACATTTAAGAATTGCCACTAAATACACAAAAATTGCTAATAATTATTTTGATAATCTAGGTATTCAAACTGAAATTATAAAACTTAACGGAGCTATTGAAATAGCGCCTAAACTCCATCTCTGTGATTATATTTTAGATTTGGTAAGTAGCGGTAAAACATTACAAGAAAATAATATGATTGAAATAAAAAAAGTTTTTGATGTAAGCTCTTTTCTTATTATTAATCGTAATGCATTAAAAATTAACAGCAATTCTATTAATCAAATAATTAAAATTTTCGATGTTTAAAAAGCGATTGCTAAACAAGTTTGTCGTTTTTTTGATGTGTTGTGTTGTTGTTTTTTGTAATGTTTTGATTCCTACTCAATCAATTGCTTATGATGGAATAAGAGACGATCCAAATGGTTGCAATATTCCAGAAGATTCAGCACAAACAAGGGAAAAAAATCCTTGTTATATTGTTGACTTTGATAATAAGACCAATAGATGTGAAGTTGGAAGTTTAAAATTTTCGGCAATGTTGCCTTTGAATCGCGACATTGAATGGGAATTTTTTCCATTACCGGGAAATCAATATTGTGCAGCTTTTGCAATTGCGCATATTGTAGCACTTTATGCTGCTGCCAAAGTTGGAGCTCTTGCTTGCTGGTCTACAGGATTATCAGCGAATATTGAAGCTGGAAATGTC
Organism: Rickettsia typhi; assembly: GCA_945901265.1. GTDB lineage: Bacteria > Pseudomonadota > Alphaproteobacteria > Rickettsiales > UBA1997 > CAILUF01. The sequence goes on along the minus strand of CAMDJZ010000028.1, from coordinate 8,267 downwards.
ATACCTGGAATTGGCCCGCAAAGTTTGATAACCCAAGGATTACTTGGTGTTAATTGCTCAGTAGCAATAGGTCAATGCACCTCCGGAATTCAATGTAGCACAGTAGCTCCATGTTGTGGTGCCTTAGCGCTTTACGCTAGTATCTTAACTGCATCAGTTCTCGAATTATCAATTATTTTTGCTATTGCAGATTCATTTTTTAAAGAAACGCAAATATGCGGGTGGCGATGGCGTGGCTGGGAAAAAGAGACGATAACAAGTACAGAAGAAAATAGTAGGGGTCAAAAGTGGGAAAAGTCAAAAGGACCATATCGCAAATGTATCGAAAATATTTTTACTCCTGGTTTACATGAAACTTCCTCAAGAACAGGGAAGGTTGCGGCCTTAAAAACATGTGGCGATCCTGCTTTGGGAGGTCTAAAAAAGAATACAAATAAAAGTTGGCGAGAATATGTTTATGGTGGAATGGAATATGAGGATAACGGTTCAAATGCTTGCTCAAATCCTGTGTCTTGGTCGACTGATGAAAAAAATAAGCTTTTAGGCTATGAAACGCAGAATCAAAGATATTACTTTTCAGGTTCTGGAGAAGGTTCAACTCCTAATTTTGCATGTTATAGATTTTTGCAAAAAACTGCAAGTGATCCAACTGGATCCAAGGCGCGAGATTCTTACGATTGTTGTGTAAATCGTAGTCAAGAGACATTATGTGTTGAACAGCGTCCAGTCATATGTTTGGATCTAATTGGGGATAACTCATGCAATAATCCAAAATATAAATTTTGCCAAGCTGATTCAAAATGCGATATTGAAGGTGTTACATTTGAAACTTTTTATGGTAAAAAAAATACCAGCTATCTTTGTGCGCAATCTTATTCAGTTTGTCCATATAACCAGACAGTTGCTGGAGGTACAGAAATTGCTAAATATGATGAAAGTCCACTATATAGCGATGTTAAATTAAACTTCTGCCAACACCTCAGTCATTGCTGGAAATTACCATTACAACCTACGGTTAGAAGTTCTGAATTTAGCGGAAATTATATCGCAAGCGCTTGTTACGACATGAAAGGCGATAGTCAAAATATTTTTGATTATAACGCCGGTCAATTGCAAATATCAACTCGTCATTTTACAGCTCCATTCGTGCAATGTTTTAAAGAAACTATGGAGAATGTTTTTTTAAATCGCGCTGGTCATGATGTTTGTTCTGATTCAGCTTATAATTCTTTACCGCAATGCGGCGGAGCTTCTAACATACTTTACGCTCAAGGAAGTTATCTCCCAGCTGATAAATCATTTTTTAAAAAAATTCAGAATAAATATCGCACGGCTTTGAAAATGGTTTTAACTATTTCAGTAATGATGTTAGGCATTTCAACTTTATTAGCCGTTCCTAAATTGCATCTCGAAAAGAAAGTTATCATGACCTTCATACTCAAGCTTTCATTGGTAATGTATTTCGCTCTTGGGGATGCGTGGCAATTGAGTTTTGCAAACGCAGTTTTGAATATTTCTTCGATTATGTCAGATATTACTTTTCGGCCAAATCTCTATGATGGAAAATATGAAAAACTTGATGGTTGTCAATTTCCGCGTTATAATTCCGAATCACCTAGTAAAGATGATTACACGAAGCAATCATATCCGGCTGGCAAAGAATATCTTAGAATTTGGGATACTCTTGATTGCAAAATTATTAAGGCTCTTGGCTTTGGTGGTGAAGTTTCGGTGCCAAATATTCTCTTAATAATTATTGCTGGATTTTTTAGTAGCGCCTTAGGGGTTATTATTTTTGTCGCAACCTTTGTTTTTGGATTTATTCTAATTTCAATTGCCATTAGAGCTATGCATATTTTTCTAATTTCAACTTCGGCGATTATTATCCTTCTTTTTATTTCGCCATTTACCATTACTATGGTAATGTTTGAGCGCACCAAAAAAGTTTTTGAGTCATGGTGGAAATATCTCTTAGGCTATAGTTTGCAGCCGATGATTTTATTTATTTATATCTCAATTTTTTTATCAGCTATGGATTCAATTTTGATTGGTAGTGCAGAATATAAAGGTCAAACAGTACAAATTTCTTCTGATAAAAGATATGTTGGAATGACTGCTCGCGATTCTCAAAGTGCAATAGATAACTATGGCTTTATAACAGAAAAAAATGTTGATTGTAATATTGGCAATGCTTCTTGGGATAGCATCATATGTATTTTTAATCTTACAAAATTTGGAAAATTATCAGGTTTCGATACAATAGGTATTGGCATTCCAACTATAACGAATATTTCCAAAGAAAAGTTAGAAACAATTACTAAGGCAGCCTTGATAATGTTTATATTTTTAAATTTTATTGATACGATGACTTTGTTTGCTTCGAAATTAGTAGGTGGCTCTGAGATAAAATCTGATTGGAATGTTAAGACTGCTACAATGTTAAAAGGTGCTCATAATTTGATAAGGGGTATTCAAAAAAGAGGTATGCGAGCAATTGTTAAACACGGAGCTAGTATGGCGAGGACGGGCTCTCAAATTCTCAAGGGAGGACCCGAACTAGCTAATAGATCCAAAAATATAGCGAATTCTAGAGATCAAGCAAAAAATGATTCGAAAGATCCAGTTGGCCCTAAGGGCGGGGATTCAGTTCCTGGCGCCGTAGACGATCACGCAGGAAGAAATGATAAAGCTGGAGGTGATAGCGCAAAACCATCACCTAGTGGCGATCATCAGGGTAGTGATTCTGATAGTAGAAGAGCTGGTCCTAGTAGCGATCATCAAGATATTGATTCTGGCAGTAAAGCGGCACCTAGTGGCGATCATCAAGCTCGTGATTCTAGCGGAAGTGGAGCTGCGCCAATTGGAGATCATTCGTCAAGAGATTCTATGGTTGGAAATGGTGAAGTGGGAACAAGAAGTGATCATGTGGCAAGAGATAATGAGAGTGGAGCTGGAAGTGGCAGTGCAACTCCAATATCACCTAGCGGATCTGATAGTAGAGGAGATGCTCCTAGAAATGACAGCTCAACATCATCAGGTGGATCTGGTGATGGGGCGAAAGATGGAGTTAATAAACCTGATGCTGGAGGTGATGGTGTAAGTGCGTCAAAGAATGAAGATCACGCAGAAAGAAGTGGTGATGATTCGAAAATTTCTGACGATGAGAAGGATAAAAAAGATAATACTCCTAGTGGTGATTTTGCGGATAGATCAGACTCACCGCAACCTCCTAGTGCTCAAGGAAGTAAAGCTTCATCAGAAGTTAAAAATCCTGCTGCTTTGGATGATAAAAATAAAGATAAATCACCTGATCAGGGAGATAAAGATGATGGAGGTTATGATGCCGATAAAGAAGATGATGAATCTTCAAGCGATGATTCTGCGGAAGGTGATGATGAAGTGTCTCAAGATAGAGATCGAAAACCCGATGTTAAAAAGAAATTAAAACCCCTTAACCCGAAAAAACCCCCAAGGAGTTCTAATCCATATCGCCCTAAATCTTCTGGATCAACTGCAGGAGTAGATGGAGGTTTATCATCAAGTTCTTCGCAAATAGAAGGCGCACAAGCTTCATCTGGCGATTCAATTATTCCTTCTTCAAATAGATCTGCAGGTGAAACGGCTCCTCTTTTCGTAAGAGATTATGGTTCAAGAGGTCAAGAAGATTCTTCACCTTCCACAGGAAAAACAATATTAGATCCTGCAAGTGAAAAAAGATCAGATTTTGAAAGTTCTGTAAAAACTGGAATAAGCAATTTATCTCCTGGTTTAAAAATAGGAGGGGATGGAGATATACTTGGTGGAATAATGGGCGATGGTTTAAATATTAAATCAAGTGGCGGTGATCCTTTGCAAAGCATTATTGCTCAATCAAGTACCGGTGGCGTTTTATCTTCTCGATCTTTAGAAGCCTCTTCTTCTTCTTCAATAAAATCTCAAGAAAAAGGAAGTTCGATTAAAACAGGAATGTCGGGTGACCAAGCTATGGCATTGTATAACCAAATGAAAAATGGAGCTTCTCAAGGTGAAATATCAGGAGCTTCTCAAGGTGAAATATCTGGCGGTTCTCAAGGCAAATCTTCGTCGATTACATCTTCACAATTTCCATCGCTTCCAGGTCAATTAGGGGCAAGATCTTCGTCGTCAACTCCTGTAACTCAGCAACCTCAAGGAAATATTAGTCAGCAAGTTAAAAAAATTGTGGAAGCCCAAGCCAAAAGCAGGTCATCATCAGGAGGTTCTTCGCCTGAGAAAGCCCAATCCAAAAGTAGGTCATCATCAGGAGGTTCTTCGCCTATTGATGATCTAGGTGAGTTAGGAGATTTAATGGCTAAAGTCATTGATCCACTTTCTAAAGGAATTTCAGGCGCAGTTGATGATTTGTTAGGCATTGGTTCCCCTCAATCGCAAAGATCGCAATCTTTGCGAGAAGCTTCTCCTTCATCAAGTGAATCATCGTCACCAAGAAACGAAGCTTCGCAAAGTGCTGAATCATCTTTCTCGCCATTAGCGGTTCGCGATCAAGTTCGAAATGCAATAAGTAATTCTGCATTATTTCAATCGCTAAAAGCTCAAGGTCCAAGTAGAAGTGAATCTAAAGATTCAATTTCCCAAGCTCCACAAAATCCAGCTCCAAAAGATGATATGATGCAAAAACCTCTAATTCGAGATGCTTGGGGTGAAGCGGATGAGTCTCTTCCTGCGCCAGAATCAAATAATCAAGATGATGTTGCACAAGTTGCGCCTCCTTCATCAAAACAAGCTTTGCAATGGGCAAAATCAAGATCAAGAAATAAAAAACCAGAACAAGAAATTCAAGAAGAAGATGAAATGGAAGTGGAAGAGTTTGAAGAATTCGATGAAGATGACGGATAGAAAAAATAAAAATTGCAGATTACGGAATTTATTTTTTGACTTGAGATTATGATTTTTAGAATTTTTTTAAAAAATATCGTTGGATAAAAAAATCAAAGATAAAATTTTAAAATATTTTTACCATCTAAGGGCGATTGATCCCCAAGTTAATCCACCACCAAGCGCTTCTAAAACTATCAAATCACCAGTTTTAAATTTGTTAGCATTATTGGCAAAGTCAAGAGCAAGTGGAATTGAAGCGGCTGAAGTATTGCCATGATTAGCAAGGGTGATGATAATTTTTTCCGGTGAAAGTTTTAATTTATTGGCAACGCTAGTTAAAATTCGCATATTTGCTTGATGGGGAACTAGGTAATCAATATCGCTAATTTTTAAATTTGCCAACTCTAGAGTATCAATAACTGATTGCGACATTTTTTCAACGGCATGTTTAAAAACATCTTTGCCTTGCATAGTAATGTAACCGGTTTTTTGCGAAAAAGAAATACCATCGCTAGTTTTTAAAATATCACATAGACTTCCGTCGCTACTTAATTTACAAGCTAAAATCCCACTATTTTTATCTTCTATAGCTTGTAAAATTACCGCTCCTGCGCCATCGCCAAAAAGAACGCAAGTGTTGCGATCTTGCCAATCAACAATGCGCGAGATTGTTTCGGCACCAACTACTAAAGCATTTTTAACTTGCTTAGTTTTTATAAAATTATTGGCAATATTTAACGCATAAACAAATCCTGAGCAAACTGCTTGAATATCAAAAGCAAAAGCATTTTTAGCTTTAAGTTTATGCTGTAAAATTGTTGCGGTTGCTGGGAAGGTAAGATCGGGAGTGGTAGTTGCAACAATTATTAATTCAATGGCATCGGCATTTAATTTGGCATTATTAATGGCATTTTTACTGGCGTGAAAAGCTAAATCAGAAGTTAATTCATCCTTGCTTGCTAGATGACGATTCTTGATTCCAGTGCGTTCAACTATCCATTCATCAGTCGTGTCAACAGTTTTAGAAAGATCGAAATTGCTGACAATTTTGCTCGGAAGATATGATCCTGTAGCGATAATTTTAGCTTTTATCATGATTTAATTTTGTATCTTGTGTTAAATTAGATTCGCTACTTGAGGTTACAATTGATTCAAGAGACTCTTTTAATTCAGCGATAATTTTTTCGTTAATTTTATTTTCCACTAATGAAATTGCAACTTTAATAGCGTTAGCGAAGCCAAATGAGTCAGTACTTCCATGGCTTTTAACAACAACTCCATTTAATCCAACCAACATTGCACCATTATAGTATCTCGGGTCAACTGTTTTTGCGGATTGACGCAGTGAATTCATCGCAAAAAGATAACCGATTTTAGCAAAAATTGACGAAGTAAAGCCATCCTTAATTACGCTTGAAATAAATTTGGCAGTACCTTCAATTGCTTTGAGAGTAATATTGCCAGTAAATCCATCTGTAACAACTACATCAACAGTTCCTTTGGCTATATCATCACCTTCAACATAGCCGTAAAAATCTTTATTAAGAATGCTATTTCTAATTTTATTAGCAACATTACGAACATTGTCATGACCCTTCAATTCTTCTGAACCAACATTTAAAACACCAATTGTGGGGTTGGTAATTTTAAGTGTTGAGCGAGCAAAAGCTTGACCCATAACAGCGAATTGAAATAAAACATCGGCATCACATTCAACATTTGCGCCCATATCAAGAAAAACAGTAGCTTTTTTTTGACGATTGGGAATCGCAGTTACAATCGCTGGACGATCAATTCCAGGAAGTGGACGTAAAACTATTTTAGCAATGGCCATTAATGCACCAGTATTTCCGGCAGAAATTACGACATCAGCCTTACCATCCTTAACGGCATCAATTGCCAAGCGCATACTAGCTTTTGTAAAGCGCCGCAATGCAATTGAAGGTTTTTCATCAGCGGATATTGACTCAGGAGTGTGGATTAAAGTAAATCTACCTTTAAGAAATCGACAGTGATTTATAATCGGCTTGACTTTTTTTTCATCACCAAAAAGTAAAAAATGTACGTTAAAATTTTGCGATGAGATGCGATCAGCGCCTTCTATTACAATCTGTGGTGCCTTATCGCCCCCCATGCAGTCTAGTGCAATTGTGATAATTTGATTATTAATCATTTACTCGTTGGGAGTGGGCTTTTTATTTTCTTTTTCAATAATTTTTTTGTCTTTATAATAGCCATCTGAATCGATGTGATGAGCTAATTTATATGCACCAGTTTTACTGTCGATTAAAACATGGGGTAATTTAGCATCTAAAGTGCCATTACTGCCTCTTCTATTGCCTCTTCTAGATTTACTAGTTTTCTTTTTAGGAACTGCCATAATATTTTAAATTAAAATTAATTTTAAATTGAAAAATGTTAAATAAAGTTTTTAAATTAACAGTGGATAATGTTTTTAAATTTTTACTCACTTGAATTTTATAAAGCCAGAAAAATCAAAGTCTAAGCTAAAATAAAATACTAAAAAAAATAGCTAAATATTTTTAGCTATCCTAGAACTAATCTTCAATAATTGCAACCAAGAGTTTGAAACATGAAAATTTTATTGTCATTAATTTTTTTAAATATTGCTGTCAGCTCATGTGCCACTAATGTCAATCATGGATATATGTTCGAATATGCCGATACCCATTTGCTAGATATTGGCACTGATAAAAATAGCGCTTTAAACGTTATGGGATCGCCAACCTTTATATCGCAAATCGAAGATGAGACTTGGGTTTATATGCATGAAAAAACTAAAAGTTTTTTATTTTTTAAACCAAAAATTATCGAAAGACAAATTTTGACACTAAATTTTATTGGACAAAATATTTCAGAAATATCCAAATATAGTCTTGATGATCAGGCGCAAAATTTTAGTTTTGAAACTAAACATAGCGAAGTGCCTGAACATAGGACGGGATTTTTTAAATTATTATTTTCTAATGTTGGACAGGTTAAAGCACAATAAATTTTTAATAATTTTACTTTTTTTTTCTTTATCTTGCAGTAAAAAATTAACGATGAATTCAACTACAGCTATTTGTCCAGATGGAAAAATTTTTTTGTTTAAGGATATGAGTATTGCTGATGTAAAAACTTCTCTTTTACAGGCGATTAAAGAAAAGCATGAATATAATTATAACTTTAATTATAGCGTTATTACTAATGGCGAATCATCGATTATGATTAATTATATCAAGCCTGAAGAATTGGGTCGATGTCAATTGCAACCTTCGAATTATCATCGTAGTTATAAAAAATTTATTCGCACTTTCAAAAGATAAAATATTTTTATTATAAATAATTTAAATTTTTAATAATTAATAATTAACTAAATATAAGTAATTATTTTATGTTAATTTCCA
>CAMDJZ010000027.1 GCA_945901265.1 Rickettsia typhi | reverse complement strand
ATTATAAATCTAAAATCTTATGCAAAGCTTATTCATGATAATAAAGACAGGAAGTAGTAAGAGAAATACAGGAAGTAACAAGGTAGTAAGAGAAATGAAAGTCCAAGATCTTTTAGCTAACGATACGTAAAAATCTAGATTCTTTTTTTGCTTAAATAGAAGTTTTGCTATTTTTAAATTATTATATTCAGTGGCAAGGTGAAGAGCCCTCATGCCTTCATTATTAACTAAATGATCAATTTAAAAAAAGGGGGGGGTTTTAAAAAATGGCGATGATACATCTAGATGAAAAATTTAAGAAAGTATTATTTGAAAATAAAAAAATAATCTTCAATTAAAAATTAAAATTATTAATTAACGAAAAAAATAACCGCTAAAATGGGCAATACCAAGAAGATCAAAGGCAGTAATAACGGATATAGTATTCCATTTACAAATTGGCTCTCGTAAAAATAATTTACGAATTATTTTTTTAGGCATATCTTTTTTCTTTTCCAATTCAATTTTCTTTTTTTCTTCCGCGCTAATTTCGGGTTGCTTTGGTTTGCATTTGTGCAAAACATAAATATGCCAAATAAAATATATGGAGGTGAGAAGAGCGATGAGAATATCAATCGCCCTAATATCAACTAAAAAAATTATTTTATTTATTATAAAATACGAAATGAAATATGCCAAAACACCCCACCAATATATCACGACATTGATTTGCTCTTGACCTTTATTTGCCTTAATAAAAGATTCTTCAATTGATTTTATAAATGATCTTTCCATAAAAATAAATCCCCGAGAAATTGTAAAGTAAAATTCTAAAAAATAATATTAATGTTTTTAAAATAATTATTTTTTATCATCATTGTTAATATTATACTGTGTTCCTTCCCAAGGCATTTCGAAATCAAAATTACGAAATTCTTGCTGAAGTTTAACTGGCTCATAGACAATAGATTTTTTTTCATCATCATAACGTAATTCATGGTAACCTGTTAGCGGAAAATCTTTACGCAATGGATGACCTTCGAAATTATAATCAGTTAAAATTCTACGCAAGTCGCTATGACCGCTAAATTCAATTCCATACATATCAAAAATTTCACGCTCATACCAGTTAGCTGAGGAAAATATTTTTTCAACCGATGGAACTTCCTGCTTATCTTCAATTGCAACTTTAATTGTCAGGCGATTATTTAATTTATAACTTAAGAGATTGTAAATTACCTCAAATCTTGGCGTTCTTAGGCCAAGCATATCTGCACCAAAAACATCAAGCAAAGTCTTAAAAGATAATTGCAAATCATCACGTAAAAAAGTAAGTAGGTCGATAATTCTTTCTTTAGAAGTGTAAATGATTAAATTATTACTAACTATTGGCTCAACAACATTAACATCATTAAAATTATCCTTGATATATTTGGCTTGGAGCGATAAATCTTGAAACATAATTTATATTTTTTTTATTATTTTTGGTGAAGAAAAATTTTGCTGTCTTTTAATTTTTCTTTGCAACACTAATACTCCGTAAAGCAATGCTTCTGCAGTTGGCGGACATCCCGGAACATAAACATCGACAGGAACAATTCGATCACATCCCCTTACGACTGAATAAGAATAATGATAATAACCTCCCCCATTGGCGCAACTTCCCATTGAAATTACATAACGCGGTTCAGCCATTTGATCATAAACTTTACGCAATGCCGGAGCCATTTTATTTGTTAAAGTTCCAGCAACAATCATAACATCTGATTGACGCGGAGATGGTCTAAAAACCATTCCAAAACGGTCAATATCATATCGACTAGCAGCAGTTTGCATCATTTCTACCGCACAACAAGCAAGGCCGAATGTCATTGGCCAAAGTGAGCCAGTCCTCGCCCAGTTAATTAGATCATCTAATTTGGCAGTAACAAAACCTTGATTATTAACCTCATCAAAAGCTTGATTCAAAAGTAAATCTTGATTAAGAGGGGAAAGATTATTCATAAAAAATTAAAAATATTGATTTACAATTAGTGTTGATAAGTTTTATTGATTATTGTTATTTCCATTCTAAAGCTCCGCGTTTCCACTCATAAATAAATCCAATCGTAAGAACTGCAAGAAATATCATCATCGATGAATAACCATAAATACCAATATCTTTTAATACAACAGCCCAAGGAAATAGAAAGGCAATTTCTAAATCAAAAATTATAAACAAAATTGCCACTAAGTAAAATTGCACAGAAAAGTTATTTCGAACCCTACCCTGGCCTTCAAAACCACATTCATAAGGCGAATTTTTTTCAAAATCGGGACGCATTTTATTAATTATAAAAGGAATTAAAATTATCATAATTGATAAACCTATTGCTACCGCTAGAAAAATTAGAATAGGTAAAAATTGTGTCGATACACATTCACTACTACCTATTTTGCCAATTACTCGCGCAACATTATTTACGTTATCAGTATTGGCATTGGGAAGATCTAAGCAATTCATTTGATCAAAATTTTATTTGATGATTGAATTTAATAAATTCAAAAATATCTTATGTTCGTAAATTTAATCATTTTGATCTTTAAATTAAAAGATAAAACTTTATTTACGATTATTTTTCTTTCAAAAAAATAAATCAATTAAAAAATTAATTTTTTTAAGATTCATGAAAATCTCAACTTATACGGCTCTTATTACGCCTTTTAAAAATAATAAAATTGATGAAAAGGCCTTGGAAAATCTCATTGAAATTCAAATTAAAAATGGCATAGATGGGATTGTTCCTTGCGGAACAACTGGCGAATCACCAACATTAACTCACGAAGAACATAATCGCATTATTGAACTCAGTGTTACGATAGTTAATAAACGCATTAAGGTCATGGCTGGAACTGGTTCAAATTCTACGCAAGAAGCAATTATAATGACCGACCATGCTAAAAAAGTTGGCGCAGATTCTTGCTTAATCGTTTCCCCATACTACAACAAACCAAATCCGCATGGCGTTTTTTTGCATTTTAATGAGTTAGATAAATGTCAAATTCCACTATACATATACAATATTCCAGGAAGATCAGTAATCAATATTAGCGATGAAAATTTAGCAAAAATTTCACAATTAAAAAATGTTGTTGGTATTAAAGATGCAACTGGTGATCTTGCGCGCTTAGTGTCACTAAGATTATTAGTAAAAAAAGAATTCGAATTTTTATCTGGTGAAGATGCTACGGCTATTGGATTTAATGCCATGGGTGGAAATGGCGTAATTTCCGTAACTTCCAACATCGCCCCAAAAATGGTTAGTGATTTACAAAAATTTTGCGCTCAAGGTGATTATAAATCAGCACTGATATTGCAAGATAAACTCAATGATTTGCATAGTGCAATGTTTTGCGAAACCAATCCAATTCCAGTAAAATATGCTGCGAGTTTAATGAAATTATGTAGCAATGAAATTCGTCTTCCACTTTGCGAAGCATCTGAGGAAAGTAAGGAACGCATAAAAAAACAAATGATAAAAATTGGCTTAATTTAAAATTCCTAAAACTTTTAAAACACCATCTTTTTCAATTTTTTCTTCAAGAGATTTTAGACTTGCAAAATATGATTCTTTTTCACTGATTGATGAACTTCCCGTAACTTCAACGCTATTGCTAGCTAGAATTTTACCTTGTGAAATATTTTCAAAATCAATTTTATTTTTAGTCATATGAGCTTCGTAAATGTGATTAGTTTTGCTAGAATTTTCAATTTTAATTACAACTTGGTTATCATCATTTTTGTTTAATTTATTAGCTATTTTTAACTTCTCCTTATTGAGTGCACTTTGAATAATCTTCACAATTTCTTTTGGCGAACTATTATCAAAAAAGAATTCAATATTATCAGAAGATTTTTCTAATTCATTTTGAAATTTGGCTATTAAAGCAAGTTTATCTTTGAGATTAAATTCTTCGCCAGAACCACGAATAATCATGCTTTTAAGCTCGAGTTCTTTTGCCAATTCATTGATTTTAATCAATGAATTTCTTCTTTGAATTGGATTTTTTCCTAGTGAATTTTTGTCGAGATCATTTATTTTTTTCTCAATGAAAGTAACCCTTTCTTTTTGTTCGTTGATAAATGGCTGACGCTCAATTTCAACTTCAACATAAAATTTGTTAGCAATTTTTTCACTCTTACTAGTCTTAAAATTACTGAAGCTAATTTTTTCAACACTTTGTTTAACCTTCTGACGCATTTCCTCAAATGCATTATTATTATCTTCTTGGCGAGTCAAAGTAGTTTCAGAAGAGATACTAACGATCAATCGCGAAGCTGAGTCAGCAAGTGCATTTTTAGTAGCTTCTTCAAGAGAATATCCTTCCGCAACGCCATAAAGAGTTTCAGAATTATTTTGCCGAGCCTTAATATAAAAACTTGGAGCATTAGAATCTTGATTTTGATTATTTGCAGGTGAAGAAGAACATCCGCAAACTAGGAGCAGATAAATACCTAAAAAAAATTTATTCATAAATTAAGCTTTATTAATTGAGTTTTTTAAATTTACTAATCCAGTTCTTTAAAAATATCTTTAGTATTTGATTCGCTTGAATTAATTCTACCAGAGCGCTGTGAGGCATTTCCACTTTTATTTTCTTCACTTTGTTGCGGAGTTGCGCAAGAAGAAATTATACTAAACAGGAAAGAGCATAATAAAATTTTTTTAATCATAATAAATTGTTTTAAATTTAAAGTTAGTTAAGCAAATGTGATGAATTTGCTTGGATTATTAATTTATTGAACAGCTGGGGTAGAAGCTTTTAATGGCTCGTTTCCTCTTTCTTTTTCCAACTCATCAAACAACTCTTTAGTTGCAGCTTGAGATTTATTGATGTTGTCGCGACTAAGTTTTGTTTTAGCGAGAGAAGCTTCCATATTTTTTTGGCTATTTTCTAAGAATTTACTGAAATCATCTTTAGTTAGAACCATATGAACATAAAGCGTTCCATCTTCAGCTTTAAAAATATTAAGTCTTTTAACACCGGAAAGTGGTAAATTTTTTACGACTTCTTTTGACGCTTGAGCGAAGAATTCCTCAACATCATCATTTTCATTTACTTTCGCAGAACGAAGTGCGTTTTTAGTAACTCTAGAAATTTCTGATTGAATTGTAGCAGCTATATTTGCTTTAGCATCTAACTCAGCTTTTGGAAGTTGGAATTTAATTCCACCTTTAGAAGGGCTTGCAATACCAACACCACCAACGCCATCTTTAACTGATGGATCAAGAACCCATGATGGAAGATCACTAAGATCACCTTTAGATGATTTAAGAGCACCAGATTCTGTTTTTTTTGCGCAAGACATTGATAGCGAAACTATCAATATAGAAGCAACGGAAATAATTTTTTTAAGGTTTTTCATAATTAATAAAATTCAGTTAGTTTTAATTTGTTTTGTTTATATCGCTATTTTTAACTCATAAGTTTTTGCTAGCAATTTTTAAAGCTTTTCATAGGTAAAATAAAATTCAATATTTAATTCATTTCCTTGTGATAGATTAACAATATGCCCGTTGCAATGCATATTAGACTAACCATCCAAGTAGAAGCGAATACAGAAATTAATCCAGAAGAGCCAATTGAATTGAAAATTGAACTAGCGATATAAAATGCAACGCCAACAATAATCCCAATGAATATCATCGCCAGAGATTTTTGATTACGAGCATGATTAATACCAAAATAGCAAGCAATTAAAGTCATCGCCACAAACATTAACCAAAGGTTGCAGAGGTAATGCAATCTTACGCGATATTTTTGTGAATTTAAGCCTGAATTTTCCATCTCTTCAATTAATTTAGGAATTTCAAATACATTAAAATTGTTGATATTTTGAGTATTAATAAAAATTTTTTTTAAAATAAATTCTGCACTAAGATTAGTTTTAATAACTAATTTAGGCAATTGTTGATTAAGATTTTTATTACTTTCTTTACTCAAAAGGTTGAAATTTTTTTGAAATTCCTCATTATTTAAAATTAAAGATTCTTGATTAATTATATTATTTTTTAAAATTAAATTTTCATTGAGTAATGCCATTTCTTCACTATCGACTCTTTTATAAAATAATCCTTCTTTATTAAAAAACCACAGACTGACATTATAGAATTTAAGATTATCCTGATCCAAACCTTCCGCTCCAATAATAATTTCTTCACCTTCATTTTCTAGATTCTCTTGACGTAACCAAATAGGCTTTTGGGAGTTGATTTTTATTTTCTTACCATCTTGCGTAGCTTTATGTTCACCAAAATTAATGTTCTCAAAATTTTCAAGTAATTTTGAACTTTTAATGCTAAGTGGTTGAAAAATTACAATCCAAAAAATTCCAATGAATAATGCGCTAATTGATATTGGCGTGGCAATATGCCAAAGTGATAATCCGCTATTGCGAATTATAGTAATTTCACTTCGCATCGATAAATTAAAATAACAAATAATCGCCGATATTAAAATTAATGATGAAGAAATTTCATTAATCAATTGCGGAACGCTGCACATTGACATGGCCAATTTGATAATAAAAGTTACTTTATTTTGATTTGTACGATTAAAAATCTCTATAAAGCTAATGAAAAAAATTAATAAAGAAAACGCGCAAGTCAGTTGTAAAAAGCGTTTAATAAAATTTTTGGCAAGATATATGTTTATTGATTTAATGAGCATTTTTTATACGATAATTTTTTCGCAATAAATCCAGGGAAATATAAACAAAAATAAAAAAGTTTAGATAAGGTAATATGGCAAAATTACTTGAATATTTAATAAAACTATAACTTAATATGTTTAACATAAAATAACTAGATGCTGCTAATATTGAATAAATTATATAATTTGCATTGCCAATTCTTTTAAACTCACCTTTCAAAATTAGTGAAAGAGATATTAAGGCAAGAACTATTGATAATAAAGGATCAATTAATCTTTCATGAATTTCACTTTTAATTTTTTTATATTCAATTTCAGTTAAATCATCAGGTGGATTAAGGAGTTCATGAAAATAATATTCATTAGGCTTTAACTTGTTATTGATATTGGCCTTTGTAGATTCACTGAGATTAAAAACATACTTATCAAATTTCATAATTTCACTACTTCTATTTTTATAATTAAATTTTTGAACAGTTCCTTGCTCCATCTGTAAAAAAGCAGATTTGTTATGGATAATTATTTTTCCTTGACGCGCAGTAATTGTTAAGCTGTAATCAAGAGATCTTTTATCATGTAAAAATATTTCCAAAAGATTATTATTTTCATCGCGTTTTTTACTGTAAATTGTTAAGTCCTTAAAGCTTTCAAAGGTTTTAGATTTAAAAACTATATTGGTATAATTTTCATTTATCGCTAAACGCGATTCTTTTAATATTCTGTTGGAATAAGGCATCAAAAAGAATGCAATAAAATAGCAAATTAAACTACAAATAATTGCTAAGAAAATTATTGGTTGACATATCTGCAATTTTGTTAATCCAGAATTTTTTAAAATTGTAATTTCATTATTATTTTTTAAACGATTAAAATTGATTAACGTTCCAACAAAAAGTGAAATTGGAATAATAACCATAAATAACCATGGCAAAATCAACACGAATAAATTTATAAATTTACTCACTTCAATGCCATTTTCGGTAATATAACTTACAAAACCATTTACCCTACTAAACCAAATTAGAAAAATTAAAATAGCGCAAATGCTTGAGGAATACAGCAAGTTGGTTTTAAAGAGATAGCGCTTAAAAATCATGAAATGTAAATTAATAAATTTTTGCTTATATTTTTTTTACTTTATAATATAAAAATATAACTTAAACAAGATTTTTCATAATTAAATTTTAATAATTTTAAAATGTCAAAAATTACAATTACAATTAATGGCATTGATACCTTTATAGATAAAGGCTCAACCCTTAATGATTTAATTTTTCAATATCAATTGGATATCAAAAAAATTGCCATTGAAATTGATTTAATTATTATTCATCCCGATAATTTTTCAAAAACTATATTGACCAGCGGATCTAAAATTGAAATTGTTCATTTTATTGGTGGAGGTTGATAAAAGAATTTGCGAGTTATTTTAAAATTTAAAAATTGCCAATAATTAACTACAACTAACTTGATTGATCTGTGAATCTCCTTGATGTTTTTATAAATTTACTCTCGAAAATTAATAAATTGCAAAGGAATTTTACAATCAGTTTTTTTAAGAAAATTAATAACTTCTTGCAAATCATCCCTTTTTTTTCCATCGACACGAAGCTCGTCTCCCTTGATCGAAGCTTGTACTTTAATTTTTTCTTCTTTAATTTTTTTAATAATATCCTTAGCAATTTCTTGCTCAATGCCATTGCGTAATTTAACTTCTTGACGTAATGTTTGCTGACCAGCGCCCTCTTCTTTTTGAAAATCTAAAGCACGTGCATCAATTCCTCGTTTAGTTACATATATTTTCAAAGATTCCTGGATTGCCGTCAGTTTATATTCGCTATCGGCAGTAATATTGATGATATTATCTTTAGTTTTTAACTCAATGCTAAAAACCGCCCCTTTAAAATCATAGCGATTTGTAAGCTCTCTTAAAACTGAATTAACGGCATTATCAATTTCTTGAAGATTAATTTTAGAAACTATATCAAAACTAGGCATAATTATTTATTATTATTTAAATTGTTAAAAGTTATTTGGAAATATTTCTTATAATAATGATTGTTGTAAATCATTAATCAAATCATCAACATGCTCTAAACCAACTGATAATCTACATAATGTTGGCGAAATGCCAAGCAATTGCTTATCATCAGCATTAATATTAGAATGCGTTGTGCTACTTGGATGAGTAAGCAATGTTTTACTATCACCAAGATTATTTGAAATATCAATTAATTGCAATTTATTCATAAAATGAAAACAATCTTTCTTATCGCCTTTAATTTCAAAAGCAATTAGTGCTCCGCCATTTTTCATCTGCTTTTTGGCAATTTGATATTGTGGATGAGATGGCAAATAAGGATATAAAACTCTACTAACTTTTTTTTGCGTTTCAAGAAATTGTGCAATTTTTAAAGCATTACTGCAATGCCTTTCGATTCTCAAATTAAAAGATTCAAGCGATTTAAGGATTATCCACGCATTAAAAGGACTCAATGCCCCACCAGTGTGGCGATGAAATGGCAATAACACATCTTTAATAAATTCTTGATTGCCCAAAACAGCTCCACCTAGCGATCGACCATGACCATCCAAATGTTTAGTAGTTGAATAAACAACAATGTCTGCGCCAAATTCGAATGGACTTTGCGAGAAAGGCGAAGCAAAAATATTGTCAACAATTAAACTAGCTTTATGTTTCTTGGTTAATTTAGCGATTGATTCAATATCGATAATTTCTGTCGTAGGATTGGCTGGGCTTTCAATAAAAACAACTTTGGTATTAACTTTAAAAGCCTTCTCAAATTCTTGATGATTTGTTCCATCAACTAACGTTACTTCAATGCCAAAGTTAGGAAGTATTTTAGTAGCGATGTGATGACATGATCCAAATAAAACGCGAGATGCAATAAAATGATCGCCAGCTTTTATTTGGCACATAATTGATACAAAAACCGCTGACATTCCCGATGCCATTACGCAACAAGCTTCGGCATTTTCAAGTAAAGCAAGGCGATCCTCAAGCATTTTTAAAGTTGGATTTACATAACGTGAATAAACAAACCCTGGATCACTTCCATCGAAACGACTTTCAGCTATCTCAGCCGTATTATAACAAAAACCCGAATTCATAAAAATTGCTTCGGATGTTTCACCAAAATTACTGCGCAGAGTTCCACCTCTAACCATTTTTGTCTGAGGTTGTAAATTGTTAAGATCTAATTTTTTATTTTTATAATTCATTATTTTTATTAAGTTTTAGTTAAAAATAATTCTGCACCCTTAACAATTAAAAATTATTTAATATATAAGTTCAAGCTCTTTATCTTGAAGAGCATTATCATTGGCATCGGCATTAACTTTCAATCTCTTTTCAGAAATTCCTAGCTTGGAAAGCATTTCATCGGTTTCTTTGCGCAAAAATACAACCTTAACTTTTGTAGTTCCTTTATTTTTAAAGCCTAATATTTCAGAAGTTTTTTCAGATACATCAATAATTCGATTCTTGGCAAATGGACCGCGATCATTGACTCGAACGGTTGCTGATTTATTATTATATAAATTTGTAATTTTTATTAATGATGGAAGAGGTAAAGTTGGATGCGCAGCTGTAATATCATCAATATTATATATTTCACCATTAGCAGTTTTTCTTCCATGAAATTCACTCCCATACCAAGATGCAGTTCCTTCCTCTTCGAATGATTCATAATTTTGTGGAGCATAAGAAATGCCGAAAATTTTATAAGGACTGCCAATTTTAAAATGACCCTCATATCTTTGCTGATGGTTTAATGCTGAGTTATTTTCCAATAGCGAATCGAGATCAATATCGTTATCCTTGGGAATTGAATCGTAATAAGTATCTTCAAAATATTCTTGATTATCTTTATTAGAATTAGATTTTTTTACAGAGTTATTTTGCTCTATTTGATCTTGAATATTAGTTTTAGCATCTGCACGAGGAGTCCCTGTTTCCATAGACTCAGAAGGTCTAACACGATAAGCCATTTCGTACAAAACATCTTTTGCACAAGCATTTTTAATAAATACAAAAATGCCAATTATTGACACAATTTTTATGAATTTTTTAATTTTAATTTCTTTCATCAAAAAATTTAATTAAATAAAAATAACTATAATATATTAAAAATAAATAATTAATTATTAATAATTATAATTAACGACCTTTGTAAAACTGACTAATTAATCTCCCCGAATAACTTATATTATTTATTTTTTTAAAAGCAAATTCCTCTTGTCCAGTATGACAAAACTCATCCTTTCTTATTAAAAAAATACCATAATCAGCAAAAAAATTAGCGATAATTTCTTGACCAAAAACATTTATGAGTCGATGTTTTGAAGTTAAAAATATTTTTTTTTCAATTGTTAAATTCATTTTTTTACAGAGATTTTCAAAATCACGAATCGAGCAAAAATGAATATTAGGAGTTTCAAACCATTGAAACGGAATGGTTTTGTTAACGGGCATTGTTCCTTTAAACATCAAATGAAGACGATTTTTATAATTAGCAAAATTTGGTAGGGAAATAATTGCGTATTTAGCAATTCTTAACATCTCTTCAAGAATGTCTTGAGGATTATTCATTGCTTGGATAGTTTGCCCAAGTATTGCATAATCAAAGCTAGAATCTGGATAAAAATGCAACTCGCAATTAGCATCGCCATGAATTACCGATAAACCTCTAACTAAACATTTTGCAATCATCTCCTGCGAAATTTCTATACCTCGACAATCAATGCCTTTAGATTTTTTTAAGTGATAAAGTAAATCTCCCGAACCGCAACCAATATCCAAAACTTTACTCTTACTTTTAATAATATTGGCAATGATTTCATGATCATATCTGATCTTATGAGTTATAATATTTTCACCAATTGCATTCATAATTTTAATTTTGATTTATAAATCCGTAAATAGTATTTTTTAACATTTCATTTTCAATTAAAAATGAATCATGCCCATTATTACTTGATATAATCACTGAACTAGTATTGATAGAGCAACTTGATAAAGCTTTAGTAATTTTTTTAGTTTCTTGAGTTGGAAATAACCAATCATCTAAACAAGAAATTAAACAAAATTTTCCTTCTTTATTTTTTGAAAACTTTACAAATGCATTACTTAAATTTCCCATATAATCACTTTCAAGATCAAAATAATCAACTGCCTTAGTAATAAAAAGATAAGAGTTAGGATCGAATCTTTCTACAAATCTACTACCTTGATGATGCAGATAATTTTCTATTTGAAATTCGCAATCGAAATTAAAAGAAAAAGAGTTTTTATTATTAAGATCGCGACCAAATTTTCTCTGCAAAGCTGACTCGCAAAGATAAGTAATATGAGCTGTCATTCGTGCCAAGGATAATCCTCGAATTGGAAATTTTTTGTGCTCAATATAATTGCCTTCGCACCAATTGCTATCTGCCATAATTGCTTGACGTCCAACTTCATGAAATGCAATATTTTGTGGAGAATGACGATAAGAAGTAGCAATAGGAATTAGAAGTTTTACTTTATTTGGATAAAGAGTTGACCATGCTAAAACTTGCATTCCACCGGTTGATCCACCAATTACTGCATGAAGTTTTTTTATACCAAAATGCTCAATTAATAAATTTTGAGCATGAACCATGTCTTGAATTGTTATTACTGGAAAGTTAATTCCATAAGGCTTGGATGTTTTTTTGTCAATTGATTTTGGACCAAATGATCCCATACAGCCACCTAAAATATTGCTACAAATTACAAAATATTTTTTGGTATCAATGGTTTTATTTTTTCCAATCATAAAATCCCACCAACCATTTTTTTGAGTGATTGGATGAGTTGAGGCAACATATTGATCACCGGTAAGAGCGTGACAAATTAATATAGCATTAGAACGATCTTCATTGAGCGTTCCGTAGGTTTGGTATGCGATTGGAAAATCACTAATTTCAAGACCACAAGATAATTTTAGCGGCTGTTCTTTTCCTAAAAAAACAATCTCACCAATATCGTATTCTTTATAGTTTGGGCCAAAACATGACTTGACTTTCATGCAAAATGTTAAATTTTATTTTATAAAAAAATTTCAATAAAAAAATTTTAAAAGTAAAATGACTGAAAATCAACATAATAAAAATTTACATGAATTACGTGCAGAAATTGATGAAATTGATACGCAAATTATTAGTCTTATTAAACGCAGAATGTCAATAATTCCAAAGGTCGGAGAAATAAAAAAAAATAATGGAGAAAAATTTTTTATTAAATCAAGTCGAGAAATTTATATGATAAAAAATTTAGTAAAACAAGTTGAAGGAAATTTTCTAAAATTAACAATTGCTAATATCTGGCGCAAGCTGATTACTTCAGCTAATATGGAAGAACAGCCCTTACAAATCGGCATACACAACCCTTCCGCACTAAGTGATTACGAATATCTAGTGCATGAATATTTTTCACAACAAGTTGTAATAACTAATTTTGATAGCTCAACTAATCTGATTGCTGAAATGCAAAAATCAGCGATTAATATTGGGGTCTTTTTATTACCAAATCCCCATGAAGATTTTGACAAAAAAGATACAATTCAAAAAAATTGGTGG
Organism: Rickettsia typhi; assembly: GCA_945901265.1. Classification (GTDB taxonomy): domain Bacteria; phylum Pseudomonadota; class Alphaproteobacteria; order Rickettsiales; family UBA1997; genus CAILUF01. The sequence goes on along the minus strand of CAMDJZ010000027.1, from coordinate 3,284 downwards.
ATAAATATGGCAAATAATAATGTAGGATTAAAAATATATGCCAAAATTCCTTTTGTGGAATTGAGATCACAAAAAAATAAAAAAAATTTGCAGTTGGTTTTAGCGGCAATTAAAGATGCCGAGCCATCTGAGTCTGACTTTACTCTATTAAGTATCGAGGTCACAAATGAAATTAGTAAGACGGAAATTTTTTCATTATTTAAAGACCCGAGCTACAATATCAAAATATTATCAACTGTTAAAAATTCTCAATTTATAGGTATTTCATTATATCTTATTGAAATTCAAGGATTTTATTTAGAAGATGATTTAGTGATTAAAAATTTATTACAAAATAAAATTAAACCTTTTATAAAGGTGATTGGCCATTATCCTTCAGCGATAGTACTGGATTAATTTTAAATTATTTTTTTGAAGTGATAAAAAAGAAATTTAAAAATATTAAAAAAAACAAATCTTTTGGTAAAAAAAATTACCATCGCAAAGGATTTAGTTTAGTTGAGCTTTCGATAGTAATTTTAATTATTGCAATTTTGGTCGTTGGAGTCACGCAAAGTTCGCGCTTGATTAGTATTACAAGATTAGCCACAGCCAAACAATTAACGCAAAGTTCACCTGTTTCATCTATTCGTGGTCTTATAGGTTGGTACGAAGCTACTTCTGAAAAAAGTTTTTCAATTGAAGATCCTGATGATAATTTTAGAGTTCAAATGTGGAAGGACATTAATCCGCAAGAAGTTTTAAAAAATAATCTCGTTTCGCCAGATCTTGATTCATCGCCAATATTTCGTTCTAACTGCATAAACTCATTGCCATGTCTAGAATTTAACGGTACCAAATTTTTGAATAATACTGTAAATTTTGGATCAGCAAATCAACTATCTATTTTTGCGGTATTTCGAATAAATAACTTAGGCTCAGGAATTCAAAGCATCATTTCTTCAAAGGGTTTGCGCGTTACTGAAAATCTTGCTTTTACCTACGGAATTGATCAAGCGCCAATTGACAAAATTTATTATGCATCGCCAAAACCTGAATCGGTAAGCGCCTTTGGTGCCGGAAAATTGGTAGCCAAAGTAGATTATTTAACCTATATGATTGATGATGGATTTTCAGTTAACCAATATGTAAGTGACCATTTCAGCACCTCCAGCACTAGCGTCACTGGTGCCAAAAATATTTCATTTTTTACCGTTGGCGCATGGGATGATGGAACTTATACACAAGAGTTGATCAATGGCTATATCTCTGAATTAATAATTTTCAATCGCGCATTAAAAATAGAAGAACGCAAAGAAGTTGAAAAATATCTTACAAAAAAATGGAAAATAAAAATGTTTGATCCGGCAATGTGCGGAGAAACTTGTCCTTATGCTAATTACTGTCCAGTTTCTGTAATTGGCTCCTCAACAAATTTTGTTGCCCCTGGATCAGGAAATGTTAATTGTGATCAGGCTGGTTATACTGGGTCAGTAAGTTATAATTGCCAAAATGGCAATAGCGGAGCTTCACAATCATGTTCCTGCGCCACTGGTTATTCGCAAGATGGCAATTATTGTAAAAGAGGTTGTCAAGTTTCTGGGGTAAGTGGCGGAACGGATATATCGTCAGTTATAGCTGGAACTGGATCTCTAAACTGCATTGGTCAAGGATTTGTTGGAGCTGCATCATATATTTGCACAAGCGACGGAACTTTTGTTTTAATGACAAATTGCATTTCATCAACTCCTTAAAAAATATTAAATATTAGGATATGGTGGAAACTAATAAAACAATAATTTTTATTTAAACAATTATTAATTAAATTAATTCATAATGAATATTATCATCTGATAAATTTTTGAATTTAATAATTTGCCAAACACCTTTGTTTCCTAGGGCAAAAACCTTATTGACAATTTGCTTTTGCACAAGTAAAATTTAATTCTAACGATTTTTCTCTTTTAAAAACGTCATGTTTTTAAAACTATTTTAGGGCAAATATTTTTTTAATCGGTTTATTAGCTTTTCAACATCGTTGATTTTGCAAATAAGCTGGTTGCTTACTAGTTAAAATAAATCCTAAAAATAAATAATTGAGAAATTCGCCAATTTAAAATATCATCCAATGACAAAAAGAATTCAAGCTAAGAAAAAAATAAGTCGGAAACTCGGTGGAAGTCTATGGGGTAAAGCTAAAGATCCCTATCTTAAACGTAATTATCGCCCAGGTCAACATGGTTCAGCACCAAAAGGTCGCTCTAGTGATTATGGAAATCAACTTCGCGCTAAACAAAGAATGAAATTTGTTTACGGAAATATTTCTGAAAAACAATTTTATAATACTTTTAAATTAGCATCAAAACTTAAAGGCGATGTAAGTGAAAACTTTATCTTATTACTTGAATCAAGACTTGACTCAGTAGTTTATCGCGCAAATTTTGTGGCAACTGTTTTTGCAGCTAGACAATTTGTAAGTCATAAACATGTAACTGTTAATAATAAAATAGTAAATATTGCTTCATATCGCTTAAAAATTGGTGATGTTGTACAAATTCGTGAAAAATCACGATCCCTTGCTATTGTAATCGATTCATTAGAAAAAATGGAACGCGATATTCCATCATACATGCAGATTGATAAAGCTAATTACACAATTAAACTTTCTGAAAAGCCTACATTTGCTGAAGTTCCTTATGCCATTGAAATGGAACCGCATCTAATTACAGAATTCTATTCAAGATAATTTTTATAAAAAACATTAGTTAAAAATTTTGGCATTATTAACTATTAACTAAAAAAACTTTAGTTAATAGTTATACCTTTTCCCTAAAAAAACTATCGCTAAATAAAATTATCACTCGCAGATAAATATTTATAAAAATAAACCTATTGCGAATACGGCAATTCACTTGCCGTGAAGCAATTCTCCTGGAAGCTAAATTTGCGTTAGCAAATTTAATTTTCGAAGATAAATATTTATAAAAATAAACCTATTGCGAATACGGCAATTCACTTGCCGTGAAGCAATTCTCCTGGAAGCTAAATTTGCGTTAGCAAATTTAATTAACAATACGGCAATTCACTTGCCGTGAAGCAATTCAAATCTTAGCTAAATTTGCATTAGCAAATTTAATTAAGAAGCAATTCTCCTGGAAGCTAAATTTGCATTAGCAAATTTAATTAAGAAGCAATTCTCCTGGAAGCTAAATTTGCGTTAGCAAATTTAATTAAGAAGCAATTCTCCTGGAAGCTAAATTTGCGTTAGCAAATTTAATTTTCGAAGATAAATATTTATAAAAATA
>CAMDJZ010000026.1 GCA_945901265.1 Rickettsia typhi | reverse complement strand
AGCACCGAGGGTGTTTGATGTTGCAAATAATCGGAAATTGGGATGAGGGGTAATGATTTCATTTTCTTCAAGTAATGCAAACTTCCCTTCCTCTTCAAGTAATCTTTGAATAACAAAAGAAACATCGGTTTTGATTGCATCATATTCGTCAAGAACTAAGGCAATGCCTTGGCGAAGCGCAAAAGGAATTATTCCTTCTTTAAATTCGGTAATTTGTACACCATTTTTTAATTTTATTACATCCTTTCCAACTAAATCTAAACGAGTGATTTGCGAATCAAAATTTATTCGTAAGCAAGGCCAATTAAGGCGTGAAGCGATTTGTTCAATATGAGTTGATTTACCAGTGCCATGCATTCCTTGCACCAAAACTCGCTGATTAAAAGTAAATCCAGCTAAAATTGCTAAGGTAGTTTTTTGATCAAAAACATAATTTTCATCGCGATTTGGCACATAAAGTGAATCGCCTTCAAGCTTTGATGCTGTAAAGTCACAATTGATATTAAAAACTTTTTTATAATCAATTTTTGTAAAATTTTTATCTGTTTTAATGTTCATAAAATTATTTCTGATTGAAAACTTTTTTTGAAAAAACTTTTTCTTTTTTATCGGCATAAGGATTTTCACTTTTGCGCAGATAAAGACGAATCGGTGTTAGAGTTAAACTAAAAAATTGGCGAAGTGAATTAACCAAGTAGCGTTGATAATCGCCAGTTAAAACTTGCGGATGATTAGTAAAGACACTGAATGTTGGCGGTCGAGATTTAATTTGCGACACAAATTTTAATTTAACTGGTTTACCTTTATGCATTTTTGGTGAATGTTGAGCGCGAGCATATTCAAGCCAATCATTAAGTTTACTAGTGCTAATTTTTGATTGAAATTGTTCATAACTTAACAATGCCATATCTAAAATTTTTTCGACATTATAACCGGTTTTTGCAGAGATACCAAGGATTGGTGCTCCAGAAATTTCGGGAAATAAATTTTGAATTTGAGTACGGACTTTACGCATAAAAGATTCTTTGTCGATTGTTACGCAATCAATTTTGTTAATTCCAAATAATAAAACTCGACCTTCGCGCAAAACTTGTCCTGCAAGGGCAACATCCTGATGATCAAGGATTGAATTGGCATCGATTAGTAAAATTATTACTTGTGCAAAGCGAAGTGCGCGATAGCTATCAAGGGTTGAAAGTTTTTCTAACTTGTGAGTAATGTTAGTTTTTTTACGAATTCCTGCGGTATCAATAAAGCGAATGCGATGATTTTTATATTTGTGATCAATTGCAATTGCATCACGAGTAATCCCAGCTTCCTCGCCAATTATTAATCTTGGCGATTTTAAAATATAATTTAAAAAGCTTGATTTACCTGCATTGGGACGACCAATTACGGCAATTTGTAAATCGAATTTTTTTTCTTCATCTTCATCATCGCTAGCAATTTCTGCAAAACTTTCTTGATATTTTTCTATTGACTTATTGAGCTCTTCATACAAATCCATAAAGCCAATTTTATGTTCAGCTGATATTGCAATGGGTTTACCAAAACCAAGTTTGTAATATTCTTTACTAAAAACTCCCTCGCTAAAATTTTCACATTTATTGGCAATTAAAATTATTGGCTTTGAAGATTTTCTAAGCCAATTGGCGAAGTGTATATCATCATTTTCAATTCCAGATTTACCATCAACAACAAACATACATAAATCAGCATCACCAATTGCTAATTCAGTTTGCTCAACCATTCTTTTATTGAGAGATTCATCGCTAATTTTATTTTCTAACCCTGCAGTGTCAATTGCAACAAAAGTTAGCGGACCTAAATTGGCAATTGCCTCTTTGCGATCACGTGTAACTCCTGGTAAATCATCAGTTAAGGCGTAATGTTTACCAATAAATTTGTTGAAAAGTGTAGACTTGCCAACATTTGGTCGACCAATTATTGCAACACGAAACATGTTTAAAAATTTAAATTAAGCTTGAAGCATTGAATGCATAGCGCTTGATATATCATGCTTGCGCATAAAATACTCGCCAATTAAAAAGCAATTAAAGCCAGCGTTTTTGAGTAATTTTAAATCTTGAGGTGATTTGATACCGCTTTCGGCAATGAGAGTATAGTTAGCACTAACTTGCTTTGCAAGCTCTAAAGCAGTATTAAGATTAACTTCCAAGGTTTTTAAATTGCGATTATTAATTCCTAATAATTTTGATTTAAGTTTGCTAGCCCTTTGTAATTCTTCTTGATTATGAACTTCAACTAATACATCTAAATTTAAATCAATAGCAACTGTTTCAAGTTCTTTAAGTTTATCGTCATCTAACATTGCCACAATTAGCAAAATACAATCAGCCCCTAGAAGCTTAGCTTCGTAGATTTGATAGCTATCAATCATAAAATCTTTACGCAAAATTGGCAAGGTTGATGCTTGACGAGCCTGTATCAAAAAATCATCACAACTTAAAAAAAATTTTTCATCAGTTAAAACTGAAAGACAGGTTGCGCCAGTTTTTTCATATGTTTTGGCGATATTTGTAACATCAAAATCTTCGCGAATTAAACCTGAAGTAGGAGAGCCTTTTTTAATTTCACAAATCAAGGCAGTTTGTCTATTTAGAGTTTTTTCTTGTAGTTTTTGTAAAAAATTGCGCGAAAGATTTTTGTTTTCCTGGCATTTTAATTTCTGACAAATCTGTGTTAAGCTGTTTGTTTTCTTACGATTGCGAACTTCAAGTAATTTTTGTTCGTAGATTTTTTGAAGAATATTTTCCATATAAAAAAATTGAATATTGAAATTTAATGGTTAAAATCATCAATGCTTTCTAGTCTAGATTTTAATTTTATAAATTTTTTTTGAAAGATTTATTTTTACGAATTTATTTTAGAAATTTATTTTTAGCACAAATTTTATCGAAATTAATTAAAATTTTATGGCAAATTTTTATTCTGGTAATTTTCCTCAATTGCGTTTAAGACGTAATCGAAAATATCAATGGATTCGCGATTTAGTAGCGCAAAACCAACTTAGTCCAAATGATTTAATTCTGCCATTATTTGTTTGCGAAGGTAAAAATCAATCCCAAAAAATTGAAAATTTACCCGATATTTTTCGCTATTCGCCAGATAATATTATCAAGAAAATCAAAGAAGCAAAAAGCTTAGGGATAAAAGCAGTTATGCTTTTTCCAGTAGTTGAGCAAAAATTAAAATCACATTTGGCAAGTGAAGCTTGGAATGAAAAAAATTTACTTTGTGAGACAATTAAAATGATTAAAGATAAGGTTCCAGATATTGGTATAATTGCCGATGTTGCACTGGATCCCTACACTATTCATGGTCAAGATGGTTTAATAAATGACCTAGGCTTTGTTGTTAATGATTCTACAATTGAAGCCTTATGTAAACAATCAATTGCTCTAGCTCAAGCAGGAGTTGATATTATCGCTCCTTCTGATATGATGGATGGAAGGGTCTCGCTAATTCGAAGCACTCTTGATGAAAATGGTTTTAGCGAAATTGGTATTTGTTCTTATGCCGTAAAATATGCTTCACATTTTTACGGTCCTTTTCGCAACGCGGTTGGATCAGCCAAGAACCTTAAAAATGCCGATAAAAAAACCTATCAAATGGATTTTCGTAATTCCGATGAAGCGATGCGCGAAATCGCCATGGATGTCAAAGAGGGTGCGGATATGATTATAATCAAGCCTGCATTAAGTTATCTTGATATAATTTATCGAGCTAAACAAAATTTTCAATTGCCAATAATAACCTATCAAGTTAGCGGTGAATATAGCATGTTAAAAATTGCTCATCAACAAAATATTGTCAATTTCAAAATGGCTTGCTATGAAAATATGATGGCCATGAAGCGAGCAGGTTGTAGTTCTATAATCAGCTATGCCTCATTAGAAATGGCAGAATTTATCGATGATTTATCTTAAAATTTTATTGAAAATTATTAGATTTTTTTAGCAATTTTAAGCCCGATAAACAAAATTGATAATGTGCAGAAATAAGCAATTAATTGCATTCCAGAAGGTTGATCAATATAGCCGAAAAAAATATTTAAAAATTTACCCAACAAACTTTGCTGAGAAATAAAATTAGATAGATCAATGACGGGATTTTTTAATGAAGGAATAATTTCAGCATTTTGCCAAAAACCAATTCCAGCACTTGCAATTCCTGACGCAAAGAATATTAAAAGATAACTTGTTATTGTGAAAAAATATTTTCCAAAAGCTTTGAGAATACCAAGATATAAAGCAATTCCAACTAAACTTCCGCAAAAAATTCCCGTTATTAATCCACCAATTAAATGATAAATTTTTACACCAGAAATGAAATAGCTATAGGTAAAAAGTACGATTTCTGTACCTTCACGAACTACTGAAAAGAGTACAGCGATTAACAATGCGTAAAGAGGTTTTTTTCCTTCCTTCACTGAATTTCCCAATCTTTTTAATTCACCTGATAGAGTTCGCGCATGTTTTTGCATCCATAGCACTGTCCAGCCAATCATAAATGCTGAAGCTAGTAAAATTAAACCATTAAAAAATTCTTGACCCATGCCATTCAAGCTATTGGAAATTTTATCGGTAAAAAAAGCAAGAGTAATTGCTAGCAAAATTCCTATAACAAGTCCAGCGAAAATGTAATTGCCACGACCCTTGATTTCTTTAGTTGCCGAGGCTAGAATTCCGAGAATTAAAGCAATTTCTAAAACTTCGCGAAAGACTACGATTGCGATTTGTAGCATAAAATTTAAATTAAATTTTTTTTAAAAATATTAGCGTCAATAAATGTTAAAGCAACTCTCAATTTATATCCATTATCCATTTTGCAAAGCGAAATGTCCTTATTGCGATTTTAATTCACATGTGCAAAACGAAATTGATCATCAAAATTTTTTAGAATGTTACGAGCAAGAGTTGGAATTTTTTTCTAAAAAAATTGGTCAAAGAAAAATTAATTCAATTTTTTTTGGTGGAGGTACGCCTTCATTAATGCCAAGTTTTTTAGTTGCAGGAATATTAGAAAAAATTGCTAAATTATGGATAATTTCTAATGACTGCGAAATTAGTCTTGAAGCTAATCCAACTTCGGTTGAAAGTGAAAAATTTAAACAGTTTAAAAATTTAGGAGTTAATCGCTTATCACTTGGCATTCAAGCATTTAACGCTCAAGACTTAAAATTTTTAGGACGTCAACATTCGCTTCAAGAGGCAATTAACGCTATCGAATTGGCCAAAAAAAATTTTAGTAATTTTTCATTTGATTTAATTTATGCTCGACCCCAGCAAACTATTGAAAATTGGCGCAGGGAATTATTGCAAGCCTTACAATATTCAACCAATCATCTTTCGCTTTATCAATTAACCATTGAAAAAGGTACGCAATTTTTTAGTGATTTTAAGCGTCACAAATTTATTATGCCCGATGAAAATATGGCAAGTGAATTTTACGATGCAACAAATTCAATCATGAGTAGCAAGGGTTTTGAACATTATGAAGTTTCAAATTATGCGCAAAAAAACTATCAATGCAAACATAATTTATGTTATTGGCAAAGCGATGAATATATTGGGATAGGAGCAGGTGCGCATTCCAGAGTAACTTTTGAAAATGAAAATTATAAAAAAAGAAACGCAATCATGATGATCCACCAACCGCAATTATGGTTGCAAAAAGTTAAAGAAAAACAAGTGGGAATTCAATCAATTCAAATAGTTGAAAATATTGAGTTAGTCGAAGAAATTTTATTAATGGGATTGAGATTGGAGGAGGGAATTAAAATCAAAAAAATTGAAGAAATTATTAATAAAAAATTTATAGAAATTTTTGATGTAAAAAAATTGCAAAAATTGCAAGAACAGAATTTTTTGGAAATTAATAATGAAAAAATTGCTATCCCCATAAATCAATGGCTGATTATGAACTCAATAATATCAAAGGTTTGTGAAAGTATTATCCTAAATTAATTAATTAAATTTGCTAATGCAAATTTAGCTCAGATTAGAATCGCTTCACGGCAAATGAATTGCCGAATCAGTTAATTAAATTTGCTAATGCAAATTTAGCTTAGATTTGAATAGCTTCACGGCAAATGAATTGCCGAATCAGCAATAAGTTTTGCCATAGGTTTTTGCCATAGGTTTTTGCCATAGGTTTTGCGATAGGTTTTTATTTTTATAAATTTTATCTGTGAGCGATAATTTTTTTATTGGAAATGGAATAATTTAAAATTAATTCAAAATATTTATTACAGAATTTTGTTTTAATAAATTTTTATTGCGTTTTTTTTCGATAAATTTTTTACCAAAAATCTTTTTAATTACAAAGCATAAAATTCCACAACTACCAATTATTAAGCAAATTGATTTAGCAGTATTGTCGTGAAAGTAATTTATTAGGAGTGAGAAAATTGTTGCGGTAATAAATTGAATTGTCCCAAATAATGCCGAAGCAGAACCGGTGTGTTTGCCTTGATTGGCAAGGGCTAAAGCTGAAGTATTGGGATTAATTGCTCCGCAAATTGATACTAAAACAAAAATAAGAATAGTTGTTAAAACAAATTGTTGTTCAATAAAAGCAGTTAAAACTAAACAACATCCAAAAATTAATGGAATATAAATTAATTTATCGAGAACTTTATCAACTTTATATTTTTTGAGTAAATAACCATTTAATTGCGCACATAATATGAAGCCCAAAGCATTGAGGCTAAATAGAGCGCTGTAAAAAGTGGTTGAGGTTTTAAAAAACTCTAAATATAAAAAAGGCGAAGCTGTCATATAGCTCATCAAGCAAGCCATCATTGTACTGCCACATAATGCATTTATTAAAAAATTATAATCATGTAAAATACCAAAATATTTTTTAAAAGCATGGCTAATTTTTTCATCATTATTAAATCCACCAGTTTCTGGAACCTTAAAAATCGCTAGGATAAGGCATAAAACCCCATAAATTGCTAGAAAAATAAAGATCATTCGCCAGTCAAATTGTTGTAAAATTAAATTGCCAATAAATGGAGCAACGATTGGCGCTAAGCCCATTACTAAAATTAAGTTTGAGAAGGCTTGCGCTGATTCTTGAAGTGAATAAATATCGCGAATAATTGCCCTTGAAATAACTATACTTGCACAACCCCCAATTGCTTGTAAAAATCTTAGAATTAGCATTTGCTCAATATTTTGCGCAAAAGAACAGCCCAAGGAAGTTATAATAAATAAAATTAATCCAAAAATTAATGGTGGTTTTTTGCCGTAGCGATCAATGATTGGTCCATAAAAAATTTGTCCCAAAACAATTCCAAAAAAATAACAAGTTAAGGTGAGTTGAATTTGTGAAACTTCAACTTTTAAACTTTGTGAAATTTGTAAAAATGCTGGAAGATATACGTCAATTGTCAATGGACCAATGGCTATCAATATGCCAAGCACGGTCAATAAAATTTTTTTATTATAATTTTTTAACGGAAGGCTCATTTAAAAGTAAGGTTTTATGTATGAAGAAATAAAGGTAAATATCGTTTTAAATCCATAAAAATTGTAATATAAATTAATATCATTTAGGCAAAGTTTTTTTAAATATGAACAAAATAATATCGACTAGAATATTGAATTTAGCAATGAGATTTAAATGATTTTTATTTTAAACCATAAAAGATTAAAAAATATAAAAGCAAACATAGTTTATGTAAAATCATTAAAATAAATATAAAATATTTAATTAAAAATATGATAAATTGAAATGATGAGTGCCAATTAGGCAAGCAAAAATTATTTAAAAACTATTAGCTTTGTTGGTAAATTAAAACGATGATCAATTGAGGTTTTGATTTATCAAATAGAGATCAAAAGCCATTTAGTTTTTATTAATTTAAATCTGCAGGGCAAAAATTTTAATTCTTCAGTAAAAAAATCTAATCTACGAAATTTATAATTTAGCTTGTAAGTTTTATTCGCCATTTTTTGCTAAGATATTGTTCAATCTCTTTTCTTTCATCATCTTTAAGTGCTCGACTATAAAGAATATATTCACCAGCATAACCTTGGAAATAAAGTGTATTGGAGTTGGTATATTTAAATATTGCCCAAGGTGAAAGGCTACGATAAATTCCAGCAACTGATCCATCATTAACGGTTGGCCCAATTTGCGTGCCATTATCGTAATTCATTAATGAAGTAGTTTTTCTAACAATGCTAATGATATGGGGGTTATATTGGTTAAATGAAGCTGTGTTAAAACCGAAATATGAAGCCAGACCTCCATCTGTTCTTGAAGTTACGCGAAAACAATTAAAAGTGCCATTGCAATCATCAAGAAAAACAGTAGTGAAATTATTAAAATTTCCATAATCAGATTTTAAACCAAAATAACCGCGCGTTCCGCTTGATGGTCTGACCCATTGAATAACAACAATCCAAGTGAAACCAGTTGCTTCAAAGCTATCAGTTAATCCGTTGAGTAACATCGAATCATTCACGCCATCGGCAGAAATTGCTGGTAACCCATTAATACCTTCATTTAAGTAAGTTGGACTTTCAGAAGCTGAAGGTGAGATTGCATTATATTTGGTAGATGATTGCGGATTTATATCAAACCATGTTGAGATAGTGTTTCCAGTGCTTTCTTCGCTATCGATTAAACTAACATCCGTTACTGATTCAAGCCAAACTGCCAAATCTTTTATTGAATGAACGGGAGAGTTTAAGGTCATCGATTTTACTGAAGCTAAGCGCATTTGTCTAACTAGGCGTGAAGATTGGGTAACTCCTGCAACCAAAATCCCAATAATTAAAATTACAATTGATAATTCAATTAAAGAAAAAGCTTTTAGTAATTTTTTTTCATATTTTTTAAATTTTCAACAGATATCAAGCAGATATAAATATTATTTTTTTTAGAATAAAGAAAGCGATTGTCAATTTTTTATTGCGCAGATTATTTTAAAGGAGCATCGATAAAATATGGTGGAGCTAACGAGATTCGAACTCGTGACCTTTTGCATGCCATGCAAACGCGCTACCAACTGCGCTATAGCCCCAAATTTTTATTTATCTTTAATATAAGAAAAATCTTTTTTTATATTAAAAAAAAGATTTTTTGATTGCAATGATTGAAATCAAAATTAACAAAGCTTGAAAGTAAAAAGGACAAGCTTAAAATTCCAGAATATATTTTAAACAATTTTTATTTTTTATGAATTCAATGATAAAGATAACATTACCAGATGGAGCAATTAAAGAATTTACAAATGGCATTGAGGGTTTTGAAATTGCTAAATCAATTGCTATTTCATTGGCTAAAAATGCATTGGCAATCAAGGTTAATGGAGAATTGCGAGATTTATCATATCGAGTTGAATGTGATGCTAATATTGAAATCATAACTCCAAAATCTTCGCGAGATGCACTAGAAATTATTCGCCATGATTGCGCGCATTTGATGGCGCAAGCAGTGAAAGAGTTATATTCAAATGTTCAAGTTACAATCGGTCCAGCAATTGAAAATGGCTTTTATTATGATTTTGCAAGAAGTGAACCATTTAGCGAAGATGATTTGCAAAAAATTGAAAATAAAATGCGTGAAATTTCTAAACGCTCTGAAGCCATTAAAAGAGAGGAATGGGATCGCGATGAGGCAGTAAAATTTTTTGAAAAAATTGGCGAAAAATATAAGGCTGAAATTATTTCTTCAATTCCGCAAGGTGAAAAAATTTCTCTTTATCGACAAGGAGATTTTATTGATTTATGTCGTGGTCCACATGCACCTTCAACTGCTCATGTTAAGTTTTTTAAATTGATGAAGGTTGCTGGCGCATATTGGCGAGGTGATTCAAAAAATGAGATGCTCCAAAGAATATATGGAACCGCATGGGAGAGTGAAGAGTCGTTAAAAAATTATTTGCATATGCTTGAAGAAGCTGAAAAAAGAGATCATCGCAAATTAGGTAAACAATTAGATTTATTTCATATTCAAGAAGAAGCTACTGGATCAGTATTTTGGCATCATAAAGGTTATATTATTTATCGCGAAATTGAAAATTATATTCGCCAAAAAATTTCGAAAAATGGTTATAGCGAGGTAAAAACTCCGCAATTAATTGATCGCAGTTTGTGGGAAAAATCTGGTCATTGGGAAAAATTTCACGAAAATATGTTTATCGCTGAAAGCGAAAATCGCCTACTAGCAGTTAAGCCAATGAATTGTCCAGGACATGTACAAATTTTTAATCAAGATTTAAAATCCTATCGGCAATTACCATTGAGAATGGCAGAATTTGGCTCTTGTCATCGCAATGAATCTTCGGGATCGCTTCATGGCATTATGCGTGTGCGATCATTTACTCAAGATGATGCACATATTTTTTGCGAAGAAAGTCAAATTAATGATGAGACTGCATCCTTCTGCAAATTGCTCAAAGATGTTTATCGTGATTTTGGATTTAGTGATATTTTAGTGAAATTTTCAACTCGTCCACAAAATAGAGCTGGTTTGGATGAAGTTTGGGATAAGGCTGAAAAAGCCTTAGAACAAGCAGTTAAGCATGCCGGTTTAGAATATGAATTAAATCCAGGGGAGGGTGCATTTTACGGACCAAAACTTGAATTTACATTGGTCGATGCCTTAAAAAGACAATGGCAATGTGGAACTTTGCAAGTTGATTTTGTTTTACCAGAAAGGCTTGACGTGAATTATGTTGCGCAAGATGGCTCAAGAAAAAGACCAGTGATGCTTCATCGTGCAATTTTAGGAAGTTTAGAACGTTTCATTGGTATTATGCTAGAAAATTATGCCGGTAAATTGCCATTATGGCTTGCACCAGTGCAGGTTGTTATTGCGCCAATTACTAATGATTTTGATGATTATGCAAAAGAAATTTTTAAGCAATTGCAAGATTATGGAATTAGAGCTGAAGTTGATTTAGATTCGCAAAAAATTTCTTATAAAATTCGTCAACATTCTTTGCAAAAAGTACCATATATCGTAGTTGTTGGTAAGAAAGAATTAGAAAATAATTCACTTACTGTTAGAAAATTAAGCGAAGAAAATCAACAAGTGTTAAATATTTTAGATTTTATTGATATAATCAAAAAACAAATTTTTGAAAAAAAATAAGATTATGAGATTTATATCAAAAGATTTTTCTTTGGGGATCGTAACTGGTATTGGCTCTCTAGGCTTGTTTGCTCTATTATTCCAATTATGGAAAGTTGATTTTTCATTACCATTTTTTCGATATAATAATGATGCTTTATTTTATTTATTCGTTTTAAAAAACATTGTTGATTATGGCTGGATCTATAATAATCCTAGCCTTGGATTACCAAATATTTCTTCAATATATTCTTTAAATGACCATCCTCAGCATTCAGAATTTATCAATTTTATTTTAGTTAAATTTTTTAATTTATTTACTGATAATATTTTTTTAATTTCTAATATTTTTTTAATTAGTAGTTTTTTTTTGATTTCGGTATGTTGTTTTTTTGCGTTAAGGGCGTATGGCATTAGTGCTTTTATCTCAGTAATTATGGCAATTTTATATGCATTTTTACCTTATCATTTTGAAAGAAATTCTTGGCATTTATTTTTATCAAATTACTCAATAATACCTCTGACATCAATTGTTTTGCTGTGGTTTTATGAAGAAAAAATAAAAATGTTAGATTATAACAAGAGTAAACAAATATGCTTAAATATTAATAAATATTTTTTATTAAGTTTTTTTATTGTTATTTTAGCAAGTTTCAGTGGTTTTTATTATTCATGTTATTCGATCTTGTTTCTAGGGTTTGCGTTAATATTATTTTCGTTAAAAAAAGCAGTTTTTTTAATCAAAACCTAGTAATTTTCCTATTTTTTTTGTTATTAAATATTTTACTAACCTTTTACATAAACTTACCGTCAATTATCGATGCAGCAAAGAATAACTTTGAAAGCTTTTTTCCCTCTAGGTCAGGCATTTCAAGCAATATTTATGGTTTGAAGTTAGTAAATCTATTTTTACCTATCGAAAATCATTTTCTTGAATATTTTAGTAATTTAAAAATATTTTTTAATGATGTAATTGATATTGAGCAAGAAAATAGAGTGGTGAGTTTAGGGTTGCTCCAAGCATCAGGATTGTTATTTTCACTATTATGGTTATTATTAAGAAATAACGATGTTGAATCACTTTATACAAAAACTGTTAAAAAGTTTTTTTTAAAAGATAAGGATTGTGAAAAAATTTCTTTTTTGGCCTCATTGAATTTGTTGGCAATTTTATTTTTTAGTGCTGGTGGAGGTTTTTTAATGGTTTTTTCGGTTACATTTACAGTGCTTCGATCTAATGCGAGATGTGTAGTTTTCATCGCTTTTTTTTCCTTAACAATTATGGCGTTAATTTTTGATAAAATTATTGCTCATAAATTTTTTAAAAACACATTAAATGCCAAAATATTTATAATTATCATCGCTGTACTGGCTTTATTTGATCAAGTCGGAATTGCATCTTCTTCAAAACTACAATCGTTGGAAGTTGTAAAAAATTTTAATAATGATAAAGATTTTATTGAGCAAATAGAAAAGTCTTTGGCAAAAAATTCGGCAATTTTTATTTTACCAATTTATAGCTTCCCAGAAATTAGGGGTGATGATTATCAGGGCTTAATTGCTTATCTTCATGCGAAGAATTTACGCTTTTCATATCCTGTAAATAGAGCAAGTAAATCATTTATATGGCAAAAAAAAATCTTTATGAATTTATCTTTTAAAAATTTTATAAATGAACTTAAGAAAAAAGGCTTTGCGGGAATTTATCTGGATCGTGATGAATATATAACTTTTTTTAATATCAACAAAGGCAGAATAATTGATCGCAATATTTTAGAAAATGAAATGAAAAAATATTCAATATCTTCACCAATATATTCAAATGATAAAACATTAATGTTTGTTAAAATATAACATAATTTAATTTAATTAAATTTGTTTTGCAAATTTAGACTTAATATTGAATCGCCTCGGGCGAAGTAAATTAAACCATCAACGTTTATATTTTATTTTTTAATTCGCAACCAGAAACGCTTCGCCGCTTTTCTTCAAAGCCATAACTAACCCTTAGGGTGAGTCGTACGAACAAGCCTTTACGAAAGTAAAATCTTAAGGAGTCCGAGGGGGTCAAAAGTTTAGAGCATCAACAGATCTAACAACATCATTTATTTTATCCAAATAGCCGAGATTCTTCAATTGCTAAGGCAACATCAAACATGGTTTGCTCATCAAAACTTCTAGTGATAACTTGTAAACCAAGAGGTAAGCCTTGCTTATCAAATCCTGCTGGAACTGATAAGGCAGGGAGTCCAGCCATGTTCGCAGGAATTGTAAATGCATCATTAAGATAAATTTGCAGAGGATCGAAATTTTTCATTTCACTAAAAGCAAAAGCAGAGCTTGGGGTTGAAGGGGTAAGAATGGCATCGACTTTAGTAAAAGCATTTTTAAAATCTTCAACAACTAATCTGCGTACCTGCTGAGCTTTACGGAAATAAGCATCGTAATATCCAGCTGATAAAACATAGGTGCCAATTAAAATACGTTTTTGAACTTCCAATCCGAAGCCCAATGCTCTTGATTTGGCGTACATCTCATTAAGTGATAAATTTTCATCACCACAGCGCAATCCATAGCGAACCCCATCGAAACGTGCAAGATTTGAAGAGCATTCAGCTGGAGCAATTATATAATAAATCGAAGCGCAATATTTGGTATGAGGTAAACTAATTTTAACAATTTCAGCACCTTTTTTTCTAAGAATTTCTTTGCCTTGATCCCAAAGTTTTAGGATATCTTCATTCATCCCATTAATATGATATTCATCAGCTATGCCAATTTTTTTCCCACGCAAATCCGAATTTAATAATTTATCAAATTGCCCAACTGCAAGTTGCGATGAGGTTGCATCTTTATGATCATATCCCGAAATAATTTTTTGGAGCAAAGCTGAATCGCGAACTGTTTTTGCAAAAACGCCCGCTTGATCAAGTGAACTTGCAAAAGCAATCATGCCATAACGCGAAGATCTGCCGTAAGTTGGTTTTACGCCAACTAAATTTGTAAAAGATGCAGGTTGACGAATTGATCCTCCAGTGTCTGATCCGGTTGCGCCAGCGCATAAATTGGCTGAAACTGCAACTGCAGATCCCCCCGAAGATCCACCTGGAACTAAATCTTCATTTGAATCTTTTCTTTTGTAAGGATTAATGACCTTTCCAAAATAAGAATTGGCATTTGAAGAGCCCATTGCAAATTCATCCATATTGGTTTTGCCGATGAATATTGAGCCAGCGTCAAGAAGTTTTTGAGTAACTGATGATTCATAGGTTGGTGTGAAATTTTCAAGCATTTTAGAAGCGCAAGTGGTACGAATATTTTTAGTACAAAATAAATCTTTTATTGCCAAGGGAATACCTTCTAGCTCACCCATTTTTCCAGCGGATATATTGGCATCACTTTGCTTGGCTCTAGTAAGAGCGTAATCAAAAGTTTCAGTAATGAAAGCATTAAGATGGCGATTATTTTCAATATTTTTTATATAGGCTTGAGTTAATTCGCTAGCACTAAATTGTTTTTTTCTTAGAGCCTCAAGGCTTTCAAATATTGATAATTTTGTAATATCCATAATTAAAATAAATATAAGTTATTTAAAAAGATTAATTATTGTGCTTGCTCAATAGCATTCAACAATTCTTCTTTACTTAAAAGTTCGCTGGTTAAAATTCCTTCCTTAGCGTTAGGACCATAGACTGCATTGAAGGGAATGGCAAAGCGATTAAACTTTTTCATATAGTCCATAATCTTTTCATTGGGAGATGTTAAATCAGCGCGTAAGCCGATTATTTCACCATTTTTTAATTTGTCGATAATTTCTTTGCTCTTTAAAATTCGCAATTTATTAAATTTACAAGTGATGCACCAATCAGCAGTTACATCGACTAAAATTACCTTATCTTGAATTATCAAATCTTCTAAAGTTTTTTCACTAAATTCAATCCATAGCGAATCATCTTCAGCTTTGATGTTATCTTGCTTCTCTTTATATTCGAAAGGCAAAGTAAAACTTAAAAAAATTAAACAACCAATGAAAATAATTTTTTTTATTTTACCTTTTGCGCTTAGAAATGCAAAAATTCCAATCGATAAAAATGCAATTATATATGCAGGGATAACGCCAATATTTTTGGAAAGAATATAAATCAGCCAAATGATTGTTGCCATCAAAAAACCTGCCATTAATTGCTTAATGCGATACATCCATCTCCCAGGCTTTGGTAATTTTAATGACATTTTTGGTGATAGTATTAGGATCAAATAAGGCATTGCAAAACCAATGCCAATTGTAGTAAAAATCAGCAAAATACCGAATGATTCTTGGGTTAGGGCAAATGAAATTGCTGAACCAAGAAATGGCGCGGAGCATGGTGTAGCAAGTAATACAGCTAGAACACCTGAAAGAAAATTGGGAATAAAAATATTTTTCTTTAATTCATCTTTGTGAATTTTTTTAGCTAGTAACGTAGCGATAAGTTGACTGAAGTTGATTGTAAATATATCAAGAAATTCAGCGGTAAAAAATATTAAAATAATGATTATAAAAATAATGAAATAAGGATTTTGAAATTGCAGTCCCCAGCCAAGAGAATTTCCTGTAAGTTTTAGAGTTATGGCAATTAAAGCTAAAATAATAAAACATGATAAAATTCCTAAGAAGGTCGATAAAAATGCTAAGCGAATTTTTTTAAGCGGAGCATGCGAGTGATTAATTACCGACATTAATTTAATGGAGATTACTGGTAAAACACAAGGCATAACATTGAGAATTAAGCCACCGATAAAGGCAAAAAATAAAATTAGTAAAATAGGTTTATTGTTAACTGTTATTGTTTGTTGATGTTGGCTATTTGTTTCTATTTTTTCTAATCCAAGATCTTGGTCGTAAAATTTTTGGATTAGCCTTAGTGATTTTTGATCTATTTTATCGTCAAAAGCCAATGAAAATTCTTGTTCATGAGGGATACAAACATCATTACAATAAGCAAAATTTAATTTTAAATTTATATTATTTTGAGTTTTTAATTCATCCAATTCAAGGCTAAAAGGAATTAAAACTTCATGCTTATAGTAAGAATATTTAATCGTATCTTTGCCAATTTTTTCTTCACCAATTTCTGGTTTTGGAAAAAAAACTTCATGAAATTTATAATTATTGGAGCCTTTAAAATCAATACTTGGGGGCATTCCTATGCTATAAACATCCTTGCCGTAAATTTTCCAACCATCTTTTATTTTAAAATGAATTGCGCCAATAATTTTTTTATCATTTTGATTTTTATAGGTACTAATAATCAATCGATTTTCAATTGCATCATTTTTAGTCTTTTGCCAAGATGAAGAGGCGCAAAAACCTTTTTGAGTTAGGGAAATAAAGGTAAAAAAACCTAATAAAAAAATTATTATTTTGCTTGTTGAAAAACTTGGTTTTATAAATAACATATATTGGCTTGAGTAAAAAATTAATTGAAAAAATTATTTAAATTTTATTTTGTATATTCTAGTTTTTAATTTTGATTTTCAAATTAAATTTTACAATTTGTTAAATCAATTTTTTGCAAATATTAAAATTAAATAAAAAATAATAAATGACTGCTCAAAATAATTCGCAGCAAATTGCTTTTGAAGTGCTTCAT
>CAMDJZ010000025.1 GCA_945901265.1 Rickettsia typhi | reverse complement strand
CCAGGAGATAATGTAAAACTTTCAGTTGAACTTATCGCTCCAATCGCTATGGAAGAGGGTCTCAGATTCGCTATCCGTGAAGGTGGCAGAACTGTTGGCGCTGGCGTAGTTAGTAAAATTTTAAAGTAATTAATAAAAATTAACAATTATGAAAAAAATAATTTCGGGATTGTTCATTATATTAACCTTAACTTCTTGTATTCAAAGATTAACAGATTTTACTATAATAAGCACTAAAAATATTCCGATGGATGCAGCGAAAGGCAAGAGAGTCAAGGGTGAAGATTGTACATTATGGCTTTTGTTTATTCCTGTATTTGGTAAATTAAATCCAGATCTCAAAGATGCAATTGACAATGCTATTGAAGGTGATAATGGTTATTCAACGTTTAACTTATCAAAAAACTCTTCTGAAAAAACTGCTGGAAATGCTTTAATCGATGGAGTTATTTATACTAGAAATTTTGGAATTCCACCATTGTTATTCCACTCTTGTTATATTGCTGAAGGTAATTTGATTAGCAAATAGATTTTATTCACTCTAAAATTAAATTATTACTTGATATTAAAACATTTGAGTAGAATTTTAGCCGATTTTAAATGATGCAACTGAATTTTTCAGATCTCGTCTTTACGCAGCTACATTTTAGTAGCTTTACGCAGAACTCGCCTTTAAATTCAAATACCTGATTTAAAATTGAAAATGAGATAACAATAAATAATTTATTTTGTATTTAAAATAAAATAAATTTAGATTTAACAATAGAAAATAAATTTTTATAAATTATATTAGAATAATTTGAGAAAATCTTCATTTAAAAATTTAAGAGCTCTTGATTCATGAGGATTTGCATCATCTATTTCTAACATTTCCTTTTTTGATTGGGCGATAAAATATCATCTTTCAATAAAAATAAAATGGTTTCAGTGCAAATGGTTTTTTCTATAACTCCTGTGAATTTGGAATGATGAAATATAAGGGTTCAGTAGAATCTCAAACAAATTCGAAGGTTTTTTAAAAAATATCTGATAGTATAAAATTTACAATTCATAAAATAGGAAAAATAAAATTAAAGATTGTTATTGTAAAAAAATATTAACAAAATCAAAATAATATTAATTTTGAAAAAATATAATCATGAAAAAAATATTATTAGCAATTTCATTGGTTAGTTTAGCTTAATGTACATCGGTAAGTGGCCATTTGGTTTCCGAAAAAAAAGAGGGTTGGTTTAATGGAATTCGCAGAAGCGATATCGGTCCAGCAAGTCCATTTTCTTTTTTAAATCCTTTTGTTCAGCGCGGTTTTATGTATTGCAAGGCTAATGATAAGAACGAATCAGGGCTTGCCGATCCAGTATGTTATCGTGTACGTTATTCAACATATTCAGAAGAAAAATCAGGCTATTTAGAAAAATCTACTAGCAATGAATCAAGCGTTAAGGTCAATTTATCTCAAGATAGTTTAGCTCGAAAAGATTTAGAAAATAGTTTAATTTCTGGTGATCAGAAATCTAAAGATTCAAAAAACACTAAAGCGAAGAGATAGTAAATTCCATCAAGTAAATTTTCAGATTAATTTGGTATTAGCCATATAATTTAAAGAAATTGAGAATTTAATAAAAATTCATATCCATAAAAAAAGTTGATTGCTATTAAATTTTTTTAATCATAAAATTAATATAAATACGATTTAACTAATTTTTTCATGCTGAATTTTAATTGTTATTTAAAACTTCCAAAAGCACTAGCGTACTTTATTCTCTAGTTCAATTAGATTATAAAGAATTTTGATTTAGTAGAAAAATAGTTTTTTTAATTTAGGAGCGTAGCTCAACTGGTAGAGTAGCGGTCTCCAAAACCGTTGGTTGGGGGTTCGATTCCTCTCGCTCCTGCCACTTAATTTAATATTTTGAATGTGATAAAATTTTTTAATGAAGTTGTTGAAGAGGCTAAGAAACTAGTCTTTCCAAGTAAGAAGGAAACTTACATTACAACGGTTACAATTTTGATAACTATTGTGATTTTTTCTTTAACTATTGTTTTTGCTGATTTTGTAATTTCTAAAATCATCGGTTTAATTTTTGGTTTATAATTTTTTCTCTTAACTATGGATAATGTTGAAAATAAGTGGTACATTTTGAATGTGATGGCGGGGCAAGAAAATAAGGTTGCTAGCGATATTAAAACACTGATACTTAAATCTCCAGCGGGGAAATTTATAAGTGATGTTTTAGTTCCAACCAAGCCAGTTTTTAAAATTAAAAGAGGGCAAAAAGTACAGGAATTGCAAAAAATTTTCCCAGGCTATGTATTTGTTCATGTAAACTTAAATGGTGAAGCATTTAGCTTAATTAATTCCGTTCAAAAAGTCATGGGTTTTTTAGGTGGTAAAAATAATCCTCAGCCAGTTACGGCAGAAAAAATGGAAGAAATTCTTAAGTCAACTCAACAACAAGTTGCTGACAATAAGCATATGATATTTGATATAGGTGAAACCCTCAAAATCAACGAGGGACCATTTGAATCATTTACGGGAGTCGTTGAGGATTTTGATGTTGAGAAGCAAAAAATTAAAATCTCAGTATTAATTTTTGGTAGAGCAACTTCCGTTGAACTCGATGTAAATCAAGTTGAAAAAGTTTCCTAAAAAAAGTTGTTGCAAATGATTTTTTTGAGAATATTATTTTCAACCTTATTTTAAAACTAGTGGAAGATAAGTTTTTTTAGAAATTAAATTTTAATTAAAAAATAAATTTATTTTTGAAAAACAAATTAAAATTACGATTTTTTAAATTTGCTTAAAGAAAGGCTTTAACAAATTTTAAATATTTCGTTAATTTATCGTGAATTATGATAAATTTAATTGCAATATATTAGAAATAATTAGCTTATATTAAACTAATTACTACTAATATATTACACTAAATTATCGCAGTATAGGCTGTTAATTCGTACCACTTGAATCAATTTATTTATGACAAAAAAACAAACAAAAGAGGTACTTGGTTTAATTAAACTTCAAGTGCCATCGGGCAAAGCTAATCCAGCCCCTCCAATTGGACCAGCATTAGGTCAGAAGGGTTTAAACATCATGGAATTTTGTAAGCAATTTAATGCTTTAAAATTTGATTATGATATTGGCACCCCAATTCCTGTAACGATTGTTGCTTTTAAAGATAAAAGTTTTACCTTTACAACTAAAAGTCCACCAGTTTCCTATCTAATTAAAAAAGAAATTAAACTTACCAAGGGATCATCGAATCCAGGAAAGGATAGCGCTGGAAAAATTACAAAAGCGCAAATTGAAAGTGTTGCTAAGAAAAAAATGGTCGACATGAATGCTACTGATCTTGAGGCCTGCAAAAGCATGGTTTCAGGTTCGGCTACGTCAATGGGACTTGAAGTTGTAGATTAAATTTTTAAAAAATGAAAAAAGAAAAAAATAAAAAGAAGCAAATTATTGAGAAATTCTCAGTAGCTTCACTCGAGGAAGGAATTACAAAAGTAAAAGAACTTGCCAAAAAGGATAGAAAATTTATCGAATCCATTGATATAGCAGTTAACCTTGGAGTTGATGCTAAGCAATCAGACCAAGCAGTTAAGGGAACAGTTTTGTTACCTCACGGTTCAGGCAAAAAAATAAGAGCTATAGTTTTTACTAATAATGAAGAGCAGGCAAAGATTGCTTTAGAAGCGGGAGCTTTAATGGCTGGGCTTGATGACTTAATAGCTAAAATTGATGGCGGATTTTTCAATTTTGATTGCTGTATTGCAACGCCTGACGTAATGCAAAAAATTAGTAAAGTTGCTAAAAAGCTTGGGCCCCGTGGTTTAATGCCAAGTCCAAAAAATGGTACCGTTACCACGGACATCAAGAAAGCCGTAAATGATGCATTGAAAGGTAAAGTTGATTTCAAAAATGATAAAGCAGGAACAGTACATTGTTTAATTGGAAAAATTAATTTTGAAAATAATAACCTGATTGAGAATGTAAAAGTTGTAATCAAAGCTATTAAGGATGCAAAACCCGAAACGTCAAAAGGAAAATACATTAAAGAATTTTATTTAAATTCTACGATGGGGCCATCTGTTCAGGTCGCAGTTGAGTCGCTTTAATTTGGAATCAATCGAATTTTAAAAAAAATGAATAAAAAAGAGAAAACAAATTTAGTTGCAAGTTTAAAGGATAAGCTTATTAGCAATGCCTTTATTGCAATAATTCATTACCGAGGAATGAATGATAAGCAGCTTTATGATTTTAGAGTTGCCTTAAAAAGTAAAGGTTGCGGAATGAAAATAGCCAAAAATACTTTACTAAAGGTAGCTATTGAAGGAACCGATCTTGAGGTGTTAAAATCTCATCTCAGCGGGCCAACGGCTTTGCTCTATTCACAAGATCCAGTTGCTCTTTCAAAGGCAATAACGGATTGCGGAAGGGATGTTGAGTCGCTAAAAATAATCACTGGTTTTTTCAAGAAATCTTTATTGAACGAAACTACCATAAAAGAAATGGCAAAACTTGGTTCTTTGGAAGAGGTACGCGCTTCTTTTGTTGGATTGCTAAAGGGCGCTCAAACAAATTTTGTTCGAATTCTTTCTGCTCCGCAAAAAGGATTGGCAACTTTGAAAACTCAGTAAATAATTAATCATTAACTTTAAACTATAGGAAAAAAATGTCAGTAAATCTAGAACAACTATCAGAGTCTTTATCTTCACTTACAGTTCTCGAGCTTGCAGAGCTAAGTAAAAAATTAGAAGAAAAATGGGGCGTTTCTGCAGCATCATTTGCTAATGCGGGACCTGCTGCTGGATCAGTTGCAGTTGAAGAAGTAAAAGATAAATTCGAAGTTGTATTAACAGTAATTGGTGATAACAAAATCAATGTTATTAAAGAAGTTCGAGCTATTACTAATCTTGGCTTAAAAGAAGCAAAAGATTTGGTGGAATCTGCTCCGAAAACTATAAAATCTGATGTCGCTAAAGCTGAAGCTGAAGAAATTAAAAAGAAACTTGAAGCTGCTGGTGCGAAAGTTGAATTAAAGTAGTTTAATTTAGTTGCAGTGAATTATTTTTAGAATTGTTAATTTTATTTTAACCTAATTCTGATCAATAAATTGCAACTAATTTTATTTAAAGAAAAATTTTTTTAAATTTACAAATAAAAATTAATTTAAAATTTATAACATGTTTAGAACTGGTTATAATGCTTAAATTTACTTTTACCCTTAATTTATTTTAGTTCTAACTTCTATAGCAAAATCGTTATAGATGATTGGTTTATATTAGTGCTTAAACAAGCACTAAATTTTCGATTTGTTGAAATAATTATTGATCTATTTTGTTAATATAAATATTAGCAATTTAGATTACAAAATTAATAATCGTATATTTTGTTCATCATTGAACCTGTAAATCAAATCAATTAATCGCTACTCAATTTAGCGATGTTGAAATCTGTTAATTTGATTAAATTAAATAGCTAAATACTTATGGCGCAAATTCGAAATTTTGACAATTCTCTTTTTAGAAAAAGCTTTAGCAATAATGCTGATAAAGAAACAATCCCGCACTTAATTTGTGTTCAAAAAGAGTCTTACGAAAAATTCTTGCAAATTGATATTGAAACAGCCTTGCGTGAAAATGTTGGAATTCAATCGGTTTTCAATAGTTTCTTTCCAGTATCAGACTCGTCTAATAGACTTACCGTTGAATTTATAAGTTATGATTTAAAACAGCCGCGATATGAAGCAAGTGAATGTTTATCTGCTGGGCGAACTTTTTCTTCATCGCTAAGTGCTCAACTGCGCCTTATTTTATGGCATCAAGATGATGCGAATTCTACGCGAGAAATTAAATCAATTAAAGAGCAAGAAGTTTATCTTTGTGAAATTCCATTAATGACAGAAACAGGAAGCTTTATTGTAAATGGCGCTGAAAGAGTTATAGTTTCTCAAATGAGACGTGCTCCGGGAGTTTTTTTTGATAGTGATAATTCAAAACTTTCTGGGTCAAAATCATATACCGCTAAAATTATTCCCTACATTGGCTCATGGATTGATTTTGAATTTGATAGTAAAGATATTTTACATTTTCGTGTTGATAAAAAAAGAAAAATTCCTGTTACAAGTTTGTTAAGAGCTATTGGCTTTACATCTGAATCAATAATAAATAACTTTTATGGCGCAGTTGATGCGCTAATGACCGAGAGCGGTTGGGCTCTTGTTTTTGATATTGAAAATTTTATGGGTAAGAAGCTTGCCTATAATTTAATTTGCGCCAAGACTGGTGAAATTGTTATTAAGGAAGGAACTAAAGTAAATCGCAAGATTGCCGAAAAACTTGATCCTAATTTCAAGCATTACCTTTTAAGCGATGATGTTTTATTGGGTTATGTTGTGTCAAAAGATTTAGTTGAATCTGAAACTGGAGAATTATTGCTTGAAGCTGGTTCGATACTAACTCCTGAAAGTTTAGAAATTTTGAAAAAACTAAATTTTACTTCAATTCCAATCGTTAATCCAAGTAAATCTGACATAGGGCCATATATCTACAACACAATGTTGGTTGATAAAAATCTTACTCAAAAGGACGCTTTATTTGATATTTATAAAGCAATAAGACTTGGTGAAACTCCATCATCACTAGAAATTGCTAAAAGTTATTTTGAAAATTTATTTTTTAATGATATTCGTTACAACTTGTCGGATGTCGGTAGAATGAAAATGAATCACCGTCTTGATATTAAGAGCGTTCAAAATACTCATCTCTTAACCAATGAAGATATTGAAAAAACTATAAAAATTCTAAGCTTAATTAAGCATAATGATTTAAAAACTGATGATATTGATAACCTTGCAAATAGAAGAGTTAGAGCTGTTGGCGAATTAATTGAAAACCAATTGCGTATTGGTATGTCTCGTATCGAAAAATCCATAGTTGAAAAAATGAACTCTGTCGAGGTCGATACAATTATGCCACAAAGTTTAATTAACTCAAAACCTCTCATTAGCGCTGTAAAAGACTTTTTTGCGACTTCACAATTATCGCAATTCATGGATCAAACTAATCCCCTTGCCGAGATTACTCATAAGCGTCGCTTATCTGCTCTTGGGCCAGGAGGCTTAACGCGAGAAAGAGCTACCTTTGAAGTGCGTGATGTTCACCATACTCATTATGGAAGAATATGCCCAATTGAAACTCCAGAAGGTCCAAATATTGGCTTGATTAACAGCTTAGCAACTTTTGCGCGTGTTAATAATTATGGCTTTATCGAAACCCCTTATCGCAAAGTTGTTGATGGTAAAATAACCAATGAAGTAAAATATTTTTCGGCAATGGAAGAGATTGATTTTGCTATTGCACCTTCAACTGCAATAGTTGATGATAGTGGCGTTATTAAATCTGATTTAGTTAGTTGCCGTAAAAATGGTGAATTTGTAATGTTAACGCCTGATAAAATAGATTATATTGATGTTTCAACGAAACAAATAGTTTCTATCGCCACAACGTTAATTCCGTTCCTTGAAAATGATGATGCTAACCGTGCTTTAATGGGCGCAAACATGCAAAGACAGGCTGTTCCATTGCTTCGTCCAGATGCACCATTAGTAGGAACTGGAATGGAATCAGTAATTGCTACGGATTCCGGTGCTGTAGTTTGCGCTAAAAAAGATGGCATTGTAAAATTTGTTGATGCGACAAAAATTATTATCGAATCAATCGATAATGATGGCATTCCATTTATTGATATTTGCAATTTAAATAAGTATGTTCGTACCAACCAAGACACTTGTATTAACCAGCGTCCAGTTGTTGAGCTCGGACAAAAAGTAAGAGCTGGGCAAGTAATTTCAGATGGCCATAGTATTGCCAACGGTGAGATAGCTCTTGGTAAAAATGTTAGAGTAGCCTTTATGCCATGGAATGGTTATAACTTTGAAGATTCAATTATTATTTCTGAAAAGCTCTTGGCCAATGATACTTTTACTTCTATTCACATTGAAGAATTAGAAGTCGTTGCTCGCGATACAAGACTTGGACCCGAAGAAATCACCCGCGATATTCCTAATGTTAGTGAAGAAGTTTTGACTAAACTTGATGAAGAGGGAATTATTCACATTGGTGCTGAGGTTAAAGCCGGAGACATTCTAGTTGGAAAAACTACGCCAAAAAGTGAATCACCAATGACTCCCGAAGAAAAATTATTAAAAGTAATTTTTGGTGAAAAAGCTTCCGACGTAAAAGATTCTTCACTTTATGCGCCAACTGGAATTTCAGGAACAGTGGTTGATGTAAAAGTTTTCTTGCGCAAAGGAATAGAGAAAGACGAAAGGTCAATCTACATTGAAATGCAACAGATTGAAGATTTGGCAAAGAAAAAAACTATTCACGTGCTGTTTCTTGACAGTTCGCTAAAAGAATCTTTGATAAATATTTTATCTGGAAAAAAATATATAAGCGGAGTTGATAAAGTTAAACTAAGCGGAAAACTTGAAAGCAAAGATCTTGATCAATTATCAAAAAATCAATTAATTAAAATTGTTGTTGATGATAGTAAAGCAATGGATCAAGTTGAAAAATTAGTCAAGGCAGTTAACAAACAGATCGCTGAAGCTGAAAAAGAATTTAACGATAAAGTTGCTCGAATCAAGGCCGGTGATGAGTTGGGTCAAGGAGTTTTAAAAATTGTTAAGGTTTACGTTGCTTCTAAATACCATCTTCAGCCTGGAGATAAAATGGCGGGACGACATGGTAATAAAGGTGTGGTTTCAAAAATCGCTCCAGTCGAAGACATGCCTTATTCATTTGATGGCGAGCCGGTTGATATAGTTCTAAATCCACTGGGAGTTCCATCGCGAATGAACGTTGGACAAATTTTAGAAACGCATCTTGGCTTTGCTTCAAAAGAACTTGGTAAACAAATTTCTACATTACTTGATCAAATATCACATCAAAAAGCTGAATTTATTTCTAAGCTAAAGAAAAAGCTTTTAGATGTTTATTCTTCAGATGACGAGATTAAAAAAATTAACAAAATGTCCGAAGAAGAATTGTTAATTTTTGCCAATAAATTGAAAAATGGCGTGCCATTTGCAACTGGAATTTTTGAAGGTACAAAAGTTGATTATATTACCAATCTTCTTGAAAGCGCTGGAGTTAGTAACTCTGGACAAATTGCGCTTTATGATGGAAAGACTGGTGAAAAATTTGATCGCAATGTTACTGTTGGCTATATTTATATGTTAAAATTACATCACTTGGTTGATGATAAAATTCATGCTAGATCGATTGGACCTTACAGTCTTATCACTCAACAGCCACTTGGAGGAAAATCGCATTTTGGTGGTCAAAGATTTGGTGAAATGGAATGTTGGGCATTGCAAGCATATGGTGCAGCTTATACCCTTCAAGAAATGTTAACCGTTAAATCTGATGATGTTGTTGGAAGAATTAAAATTTATGAATCAATCATTCAAGGTAATCAGAATTTCAATTGTGGAATTCCAGAGTCCTTCAATGTTATGATTAAAGAGGTTAGATCTTTAGGCTTGAATATTGAGCTTATCGAAAATTAAATTTAATCCTAAAAAACACCACAAAAAAACCTCAAAAAATTTGAAAATAAATTTAAAAAATTAGTAATTAAAAAATTAAAAACATGACTCTCGCAGGAACTTCATCTCACGGTCTTTTAAGTATTAGCTCTAACAACGCAGTTGATCTACTTGATTTTAATGCTATAAAAATTTCCATTGCCGATCCTGATAAAATTAGGTCTTGGTCATATGGAGAAGTTACGAAACCCGAAACCATTAATTATCGAACTTTTAAACCTGAAAGAGATGGACTATTTTGTGCGCGAATTTTTGGACCAATTAAAGATTATGAATGCTTGTGCGGAAAGTATAAGCGTATAAAATATAAAGGAATTGTTTGTGAAAAATGTGGAGTTGAAGTTACTTCATCTAAGGTTCGTCGTGAGCGCATGGGTCATATCGAGCTTGCAGCACCAGTTACGCATATTTGGTTTTTAAAATCTCTACCTTCTAGAATAAGTACAATCCTTGGTGTAACCTTGAAGTCAATCGAGAAGGTTATTTATTTTGAATCTTATTTGGTTATAGATGGATTAATGTCGCCAATGAAGGAAGGGGAAATTCTTAATGAAGAAGAATATGAAAAATATCAAAAAGAATATGGATATGGAAGTTTTGTAGCTGAAATGGGCGCTGAAGCTGTTCAGAAACTAATTCAAAAACTTGATTTTAAAAAAATACAGAAAGAATTGCGCGAAGAGCTTGTCACTTCACTTTCAGAAATGAAAAAAGAAAAAACCATTAAGCGTTTAAAATTAATCGAACAATTCCTAGAATCAGGAAATAAACCTGAAACCATGGTTATGACCGTTCTCCCAGTTATTCCACCTGATATTCGTCCGTTGGTAATGCTTGATGGTGGTCGTTTTGCAACTTCGGATTTAAATGAATTATATCGTCGCGTAATCAATCGTAACAACCGTTTGAGAAGATTGATTGAATTAGGTGCGCCAGAAATTATTATAAAAAATGAAAAGCGAATGTTGCAAGAATCGGTTGACGCCCTTCTTGATAATGGCCGTTCGGGCGCTATAGTAAAAAATTCTAACAAAAAAGCATTTAAATCTTTAAGCGATATGCTTAAAGGAAAGCAAGGGCGTTTTCGTCAAAACTTACTAGGTAAACGTGTCGATTACTCAGGTCGAAGTGTTATCGTTGTAGGTCCAGAATTAAAATTACATCAATGTGGTTTGCCAAAAAAAATGGCTTTAGAATTATTTAAACCATTTATTTATTCCAAACTAGAGCTTTATGGAAAATCGCCATCGATTAAAGTTTCTAAAAAAATGGTTGAAACGGAGCGTCCGGAAGTTTGGGATATTCTTGATGAAGTAATTAAAGAACATCCAGTTTTACTCAACCGTGCACCAACACTTCACCGTCTTGGTATTCAAGCTTTTGAACCAGTTTTAACTGAAGGTAAAGCCATCCAACTTCATCCACTTGTATGTTCAGCTTTCAATGCTGACTTTGATGGTGACCAAATGGCTGTTCACGTTCCTTTGTCAATCGAAGCGCAAGTTGAAGCCAGAGCGTTAATGATGTCTACAAACAACATTCTCAGCCCTGCAAATGGAAAACCAATTATCGTTCCTTCGCAAGATATTATTCTTGGCTTATATTATATCAGCATGGAGTCTAAAGATTATCGCACAACTAAGCCTAGAGCAATTGCCGATCAATATGAGCTGGAACATGCTCTTAATGAAAAAGTTATTAGCCTGCATAGTAAAATTCTCTATCGCTATACCATCAAAAATGCTGATGGCGAAAGAAGTAATGTAAGAATCGAAACTACAGCTGGAAGAGTTGCGATTTATAACACATTGCCAAAATCAATGCAAAGTAATTTTGATGTTGTCAATAGAGTGATGACTAAAAAATCCGTAACTAATCTTATCGATACAGTATATCGTAATTGCGGACAAAAAGAAACGGTAATTTTTTGCGATCGTATAATGGCTCTCGGTTTTAGAAATGCTTGTGTTGCTGGTATTTCAATTGGTAAGGATGACATGGTTGTTCCGCAAATGAAACATCAACTCATAACTGAATCTTTTGATAAGGTTAAAAAATTAGAAAAACAATATCGCGAAGGTTTAATCACAGGTGGCGAAAGATATAACAAAGTTGTCGATGAATGGACAAATTGTACGAGTAAAATCTCTAAAGAAATGATGGCAGTTATCTCGGCATTTGATGATCCAGTTAGAGCTAATTCAATTTTTATGATGGCTGACTCTGGTGCGCGAGGCTCTGAAAATCAAATTAAACAGGTTGCCGGTATGCGTGGTTTGATGGCGAAACCTTCTGGCGAAATTATCGAAACACCAATTACCTCAAACTTTAAAGAAGGTTTGAGTGTGATGGAATACTTTATCTCAGCTCACGGTGCCAGAAAAGGTTTAGCTGATACCGCTTTGAAAACGGCGAATTCAGGATATTTAACGAGAAGATTGGTTGATGTTTCTCAGGATTGCATTGTTGTCGAAGATGATTGCAAAACTTCTGAAGGAATAACTATTGAACCTGTAATTGACGATGGTCGTGTTATTGTTTCATTAGCTGAAAATGCCTTGGGCCGAGTTTCCGCTGAAGATATAAAATCTCTTGATGGTAAAGTAACCATTGCTAAAGAAGGTTCAATGATTGATGAAGCTGTTGCTGATGAAATTGCTAAATCAGGAATTAAATCTTTAAAAGTCCGTTCAGTTCTTACTTGTAAGACTCTCAACGGTGTTTGTGCCAAATGCTATGGTCGTGATTTGGCAACTGGAAATATGGCAAGTATTGGCGAAGCGGTTGGTGTAATTGCAGCGCAATCAATTGGTGAACCTGGAACCCAGCTTACAATGAGAACTTTCCACATCGGTGGTGCAGCGCAAAAAGATACTGAGCAATCGTCCATTTCAGCAATTGAAGATGGTAAAGTAAAATTCATTGAAAAATCAACCTTACTTGATCGCGAAGGAAGAATTATTGTAATTAGTAGAAATTCAGAAATTATTCTTTGCGATAGTAAGGATAAGGAATTACATCGTTACAAATTACCATATGGTGCATTGATTGTTCATAAAAATGGTACTTTAATAACTAAGGGTGAACATATAGTTGAATGGGATCCGTATAATATTCCAGTAATCGCCGAAGCTGATGGTATTGTTCGTTATAATGATTTAAGTGAGAATGTTTCCTTACGTGAAAAAATCGATGAAACAACAGGCGTTTCAACCAAGATAGTTATGGATTGGAAGCAATATAGTAAAAAAGATTTGAAGCCAAGAATCTCGATTGAAACTGGAAAAGATAAAGTTGAAAAAGAATATCCTTTATCAATCAATACATTAATCAGCATTTCTAATGGAGCGGATGTTAGGGCAGGTGATGTAATCGCAAGAATTCCAAAAGAATCATCTAAGACTCGTGACATTACAGGCGGTCTTCCACGTGTAGCAGAATTGTTTGAAGCGCGTAAGCCTAAAAACGCTGCAGTAATGAGTGAAGTAGATGGTAAAATAGAATTTGGTAAAGATTATAAAACTAAAAGAAGAATCATCATTCGCTCTTTGGATGCCACTAAAGAGCCGATCGAATATAGCATCTCAAAAACTAAACATTTATTTTATGGCGAAGGAGATATTATTAAAAGAGGCGATGTTCTAGTAGATGGTAACCTTGTTCCCCATGATATTTTGAAAATATTGGGCATGCAAGCATTTACAAATTATATCGTAAATGAAGTGCAAAAAGTTTATCGCATGCAAGGCATGAAAATCGATGATAAACATATTGAAGTAATTTTAAGCATGATGCTGAAACGTGTTGAAGTTACTCAATCTGGAGAGACTACGCTTCTTTCTGGTGAATATGTGGATCGCGATGTATTTGAAGAGATAAATGCTAAGACCATTGCCAATAAAATGAAACCAGCGCAATGTTGTCCAGTATTACTTGGAATTACTAAAGCATCATTACAAACTAAGTCATTTATTTCAGCGGCTTCATTCCAAGAAACAACCCGAGTTCTAACTGACTCTGCGGTACAAGGTAAGATTGATAATTTACGTGGACTAAAAGAAAATATTATTGTTGGTCGACTAATTCCAGCTGGAACTGGTTTGATGGCCAATAAATATCGCGTAATTGCCAATCAAGAAAAACTAGCCGAAACCTCTCAGGTTAATGTTAATTTGGAAGAAGATATGTTGATTAAGGATCAAGATGTTAGCGGTTATTAATTTATTTAATCATAGGAAGTATAATTATTGCCTCCTATGATTTTAAAAATTTTTAAGCCTTTAATACTATTCCCCCGCTTGGATTGCCGAGAATTTGCAGATAAATTTAAAATCTAATTTAGAAGTAAAATATTTAAATGATAGAAGGCAATAACAAATCACAATTCTTAACAAGATTTAAGAAAAATAAAAGAGGTCTATTTTCTTTTATTGTTTTATGTGCATTATTCATAATTTCTCTTTTTGCTGAATTTCTTGCCAATGATAAGCCGCTATTTGTATGGTTTGACGGTAAATTTTACTTGCCAATTTTTAAGGAAATTAGCGAAAAAGAATTTGGCGGTGAATTACAAACCACTGCCGATTTTCGAGATCCAACAGTTCAAGAGTTGATAAGTAAAAAAGGTTGGATGGTTATGCCTCCAATTCCTTTCAATTATGATACAATAAATCTTGAAAGCAACTCCCCATCCCCATCTCATCCATCTTTGCTTAATTTATTTGGAACTGATGACCAGGGTCGCGATGTATTATCGCGGGTAATATATGGCATTCGCATTTCGCTCTTATTTGCAATATGTTTAAGTTTTTTTTCAGGATTAATTGCAATTTTTCTTGGGGCAATCCAAGGATATTATGCTGGTTTAATCGATATTTCATTGCAAAGATTTACAGAAATTTGGGCAAGCTTACCGGTGATGTTTCTGTTAATTATTTTTTCGGCAATTATTGCGCCAAGTTTTTTTACATTATTAATTTTGATGATGATGTTTAGTTGGATGTCATTAGCAAATTTAGTACGTGCAGAGTTTTTGCGTTTACGAAATTTTGAATTTGTAATGGCTAGTAAAGCTTTAGGGGCGAATTCTTGGCGCATTATTTTTCATCATATTTTGCCTAATGCTTCGCCAATTATTATCGCCAATTTACCTTTCTTAATGGCATCATCTTTGACTACGCTTACTGCTCTTGATTTTCTAGGTTTTGGCTTGCCAGTTGGATCAGCTTCGCTTGGAGAAATTTTAGCGCAAGGTAAAAATAATATACAAGCTTATTGGCTAGGAATTGTTGGCTTTGTTAGTATAACAATTATTTTATCATCTTTAATTTTTTTGGGCGAAGCTGTTCGCGATGGTTTTGATACTCGTAAATAATTAAAAGTAAAAAAATATAGACTTTTTTATGAACGTAACTATTGTAAAATTCTAATTTTA
The DNA here is from genome assembly GCA_945901265.1 of Rickettsia typhi. GTDB lineage: Bacteria > Pseudomonadota > Alphaproteobacteria > Rickettsiales > UBA1997 > CAILUF01. Next base: position 3,560 of record CAMDJZ010000025.1, on the reverse strand, counting down.
CCAACATCAAAACTCGTTGATAAATTTAACAAAATGATTAAAAATAGAATTAATTTTTTTTAGAATAAATTAATAAATTTAAATAAGTAAAATAGGTATAAAATGGCAATTGAAATTTTAATGCCAGCACTTTCGCCAACCATGAAGGAAGGCAATCTGGCAAAATGGCTTAAAAAAGAGGGCGATAAAATTAAAGCAGGCGATGTTATCGCTGAGATTGATACTGATAAAGCAACCATGGAAGTGGAAGCTGTCGATGAAGGAATTATCGGTAAAATTTTGATCGCTCAAGGAACTGAAAATGTTGCAGTTAATTCCTGTATAGCATTGATTTTAGAGGAGGGTGAAGATAAAAAAGTTTTAGAAAATTATAAATCTAAAAATTCAAGTGATTCAAAAATTTCAGTTCAAAACAATCCTCAGCCTCTTGAAATTTCTAATGATAAGGCCTTATTGCAAAGCTCTAAAGCCAATGTTGATTTACAAAAAAATCAATCACAAGATAATCCAACTAAATTTAATACAAAGCAAGATGATCGTAAATCATCATCATTAGCTTTTGCAAAAAGTAATTCTGATTTTTCAAATCCTTTGGATGAAATTATCAAAGCAAGTCCTTTGGCCAAAAGAATCGCTAAAGACTCGGGAGTTCCTCTCTATGCTATTTCGGGAACTGGACCGCATAATCGCATAATTAAGGAAGATGTTATTGATTTTGTTAAAAATGGTGATGCAAAAATATTTGCTAAAACCGGTGTCATTAGAAATCAGCAAGAATTTTATACTGTAAAAAATAACAATATTCGTAAGGTTATCGCTAAAAGACTTCTTGAATCCAAGCAAAATGTTCCGCATTTTTATCTTTCTTGTGAATTTAAAATTGATAAACTTTTAGAATTAAGAAGCGCTTTAAATGAAATTGCGCCAATTGATGAACAAGGAAATCCTGAATATAAAATTTCCGTTAATGATTTAATTGTTAAGGCCTCAGCAATGGCATTAAGCAAGGTTCCTCAAGCTAATAGTTCTTGGAATGAAGAATCAACAATAATTTACAATAATGTTGATATTGCAATGGCTGTAGCAATTGACGGTGGATTAATCACGCCAATTATTAGAAATGCCGATCAAAAATCAATTCAGCAAATTTCACAAGAAGCAAAGCGATTAGTAAAAAAAGCTCGCGATGGTAAACTTCAACCTGAAGAATTTCAGGGCGGCACTTTTAGCATTTCTAATCTGGGTATGTTTGGTATTGATAATTTTTCGGCAATTATAAATACTCCGCAAAGCTGTATTTTAGCAGTGTCAAGAGCGATTGAAAAGCCTATAGTTGAACATGGTCAAATTAAAATTGCTCACATGATGAATGTTACCTTATCATCTGATCATCGTGCAGTAGATGGGGCAGTGGGTGCAGAATTTTTAAAAGTCTTGCGTCGATTTATTGAGCATCCAATTTTAAACATTATTTAAAATCTATTTTTTATTAATAATTATAAATAAAAAATAAATTATTCATCTATAATAAAAATTTATCATAGATGAATTATAAATTATTTTTAAAAACTATTTGCATTAACAAATTTAGTTTTTTAATATCCGGTTAATTATTGATTAAAAACAATAAATACCGTCTAACTTGTTAATCTAAAAAAATTTATTAAAATTAGCGAGTTTAAACGGTATCAATCTTTTCAGCCCTAAGTTAACCTAAGGGGTTGATAAATTAAGTTAATATTTTAGTTCAGAATTTTTCAAAACATTAAGTTAATGTGACTTGTGATTTTGTTTTTTAAAATTTTTTTCTTAATTTTTTCTTTAAGGTTAAAATTGCATAACTTCTTTAATAAACTTTTATTTAAATTCTATGATTAAACTTGTCGAACTCATTATTGTTGTTACTCTTCTAATTTTTTCATTCCTTGCAGGTGTAAAATATGCAGACTCTGTTAAAAGTCATGTAAGTTGGTTATTTGAAAATAAAGAGGACGAAATCGAACTTCCAGATTTATCAAATGAAAATGCTGTTGAAATTACCGCTCCTGCTGAAGGTTCTGCCCCACTAGAAGGAGAGGCTCCAGCTTCTGTTGATCAGCAAAAATCATTTGAAAATCAAGGCTCAAACAATGCTGTTGATGCTAATGCTCCAGCTAATCTAGCTCCAGCTCAAGCTTCGCCAAATTCTGCTGGAAATGCTCCGGAATATAATCAACCTAAGGTTGATGTTAAGCCAAAAAAATAATAGTTAACTAAACTTAACGATTTTTATACACCACAAAAAACCCCACAACCCTCTATCGATAGCTATCCAGATCATTAAATCTTGCATTTTCAGTAATTAAGCATTTATTGCTTTAAATATAAAATCTCTCCTTTTTTATACGCCATAATCAAAACCCATTTTATATGGTTGATTTTAATTATTTTTTTAAGATTTTTTCATTTAAAAAATTTTCCAAAAGTAAAGTTTTTTTTATAAATAATTTTTTGATCAAGAAGATTTTTTTGATTATTAAAATATTAATAATTTTATTTTTTTGGAAAATAATTTTTGTTCAAAAAGCTTTAGCACAGCAGGAATCTAGATCTGCGCGCGAATCAATTATTTCTGCGCAAAGTAAAAAGTTTTTTCAATCAAACCGAACTCGTCAATATTTGTCTCTTGGCGGTTCTTATGGATCAGATTACAATTCAAAATCCTATCAAATAAATTCGCGTTATTTTTTACAAAATGAAAATTTTACTCATGAAATTAATTTTCAACATCAAGTAGATTATGCAGATATTGGATCGGGTAAGAAAAAAAAATATAAAGTTAAAAAATCAGAATTATATGATTTAATGTTATCTTCCAAGGCAAGAATTTTGGCGAGTAATAATTATGCAGCTTTTTATCATCGTTCAATTTTTGATAAATTTTCTACTTTTTTATATGACCAGCGAAGCGCAATGGGAGTAGGTCGGATGTTTTTAAATCAAAAAGTTGAAGTTGATTTTTCCTTAGCCTATCGCGATGTTAAAATGCAAACTTATGAAATAAATTACTTATCATCTATACGAATAAATTATAAATTTAATAATAAATTATCACTAATACAAAGAAGTTATATTTTTTTTGACAATAATTTGCTTGACCAAGAACATAAAACCAGTTTGATTTATCGCCTGAATAATCAGCTATCATTTGAGGTAAGGCATAATTTTGAAAAAAGGCGATACAATGATGTTGTAAAAAAAAATGCAGTTAATCAGATTTCGCGAGGAATTATTGTTGGTTTAGTTTTTGATTTATATTAAGAAATAAATGAAGAAATTATAAAGTTAGTTTTTAACAATTATAAAATAATAAAGTTTTTAAATGGAATTATTACTAGTTAACTGTAAATGTTAAAAATATTATTTTATAACTTAAATTAAGAATATTTATTGTTGAATCTTTTGCATCGAAAATCTTGTTAATAAAGATGTTTCTGCGCTTTAGGACATAACTGTGGGGTCATAACTGGGGGGGTCATAACTGGGGGGGTCATAACTGGGGGGGTCATAACTGTGGGGGC
>CAMDJZ010000024.1 GCA_945901265.1 Rickettsia typhi | reverse complement strand
AGAGATAAAAATATTTGGGGACAAACCTTATCTCGATATCAAAGATAATGGGGCAAAGATAATGGGGCAAAGATAATGGGGCAAAGATAATGGGGCAAAGATAATGGAATTTATCAAAACTTCTTGGAGTTGAAGTTAAATTTAATTTTACTAAAAACTCATAAAAGCTTCGTGAATCTGGCTTTCCCACATCTATTGACCTTCGAGTTTATAGAAATTTGTAATGATTAAGAGCCCTTGAAGCTTAGTTGCGTAATGTCCAAATAATTAAGCCTATTTAATTTAATTAATTTCTTAAATCAAATCGATCGGCATTCATAACTTTATTCCAGGCTTTGATAAAATCTTTAACGAATTTTTCTTTGCCATCATTAGCTCCATAAACTTCAGCAATAGCTCGCAATTCTGAACTTGATCCAAAAACTAAATCTACCGCCGAAGCTTGATATTTAAGATCGCCGGTCTTTCTATCAAAACCGTCAAAAAATCCTTGATTAAGTTTTGATTTTTTCCATTCAATGTTAATGTCGAGTAAATTAACAAAAAAATCATTAGTTAAAGTGCTGATTTTATTAGTCAAAACTCCAATTTTATTATTATCATTATTGGCACCTAAAACTCTCATCCCGCCAACTAAAACGGTCATCTCAGGAGCGCTTAAATTAAGCATATATGCGCGCTCTATCAAGGCATTAACAGGAGAAATTATCGCTTCTTGATTATAGTAATTTCTAAACCCATCAGCTTTTGGCTCAAGAACCGCAAAGGAACCAACATCAGTTTGCTCTTGATTAGCATCGCCACGACCAATTTTAAATGGAACTTTAATATTAAATCCAGCTTGCTTTACAGATTTTTCAATCGCGACATTACCGCCAAGAATAATCACATCAGCCAATGAAACTTTTTTTTGACCTGACAAATTTTTATTAAAATCTTTTTGGATTTTTTCTAAAACATTGAGAACTTTAGCAATCTCTTGAGGATTATTAACTAGCCAATTTTTTTGTGGCTCTAAACGAATACGAGCACCATTTGCCCCACCACGCATATCAGTAATGCGGAAGCTAGAGGCAGAAGCCCAAGCGGTTTTTACTAATTGTGAATTAGTTAATCCAGATTTAAGAATTTTTGCTTTAAGATTTTCAACGTCATTAGCATCGATTAATTTATAATTAAATTGCGGGATTGGGTCTTGCCAAGATAAAATTTCTGCAGGCGCATCTTTACCAACATATCTAGCTCTTGGTCCCATATCGCGATGTGTAAGCTTGAACCAAGCGCGCGCAAAAGCTTTTTCAAAATCTTGAGGATTGTCACGAAAACGCATAGAAATCTCGCGATATTTTTCATCAACCTTTAATGATAAATCTGTTGTAAGCATAATCGGTGCGTGACGTTTTTTTGGATCATGAGCATCTGGCACTAGAGCCTTGGCATTTTTATCATCAGGAATCCATTGCGTTGCTCCAGCTGGGCTTTTAGTTTTGACCCAATTAAAAGCAAAAAGATTTTTAAAATATTCATGAGTCCAAACAGCTGGGTTCGAAGTCCAAGCACCTTCTAATCCGCTGGTAATTGTATCAACACCCTTTCCGCTCACGCATTTATTATGCCAGCCTAAACCTTGCGCTTCAATTGGCGAAGCAGTTGGATCTTTACCTATACATTTTGCTGGGCTATGTGCGCCATGGGTTTTACCAAAAGTATGTCCGCCAGCAATTAAGGCAACCGTTTCTTCATCGTCCATTGCCATGCGAGCAAAGGTTTCGCGAATTTGCAATGCCGCTTTTAATGGATCAGGATTGCCATTTGGTCCCTCAGGATTAACATAGATTAAGCCCATAGTTGTTGCGCCCAAAGGCTTTTGCAATTTTCCATCCTTATCAAGGCGATCACTGGCCATGAATTTATTTTCAGGACCAAAATAAACTAAATCAGCCTCAAAATCATCAGCTCTTCCACCTGCAAAGCCAAGGGTTTTGAAACCCATTGATTCAAGAGCCACATTACCCGACAAGACCATTAAATCGGCCCAAGAAACTTTAGAGCCATATTTCTTTTTAATTGGCCAAAGTAAGCGACGAGCTTTATCAAGGTTGGCGTTATCTGGCCAACTATTTAGAGGCTCAAATCTTTGTTGACCACCCCCTGCTCCTCCACGACCATCAACATTTCTGTAGGTTCCAGCACTGTGCCATGCCATACGAATAAAGAATGGACCGTAATTACCATAATCAGCTGGCCACCAATCTTGTGAGGTTTTCATCACAATCGCAATTTCTTTTTTTAATTTTACTAAATCAACTTTAGCAAATTCTTTAGGATAATTAAAATCACTTCCATATGGATTTGATTCAACAGCTTGTTGACGTAGTATCGATAAGTCAACTTTTTTTGGCCACCAAAATTCATTGGGCTTTGCTTTAAAATGATTTTTATAATCCGCTTTGTGGTGACGGTCATCGTGATGCTTAGCCTTACAGCTTACTAAAATTAAAGTTACAATAATAAGTTTTTTAATTTGCATGAGCTTTAGTTTTATGTTAATTTTTTTAAAAATTTACTTTATATTTTTTGTTATTTTTTTGTTTATTCAATCAAAATTTAAAATTAATTTACTAAAATTGCTTATTCTTAAAATCGTGAAAAGACATGAAAATTAATAAACAAAAATAGATCAAAAATTGTATTAAAATTATCGGTAATTGCGAATAATCTTTAAAGCCATAAATTAGCCAAGAGCTCTGCGCAAAAAGATCTAGACGAGGAAATAAAACTGAAAAAAATTTTAAAATTATCGCTAAAGAATTATTTTTTGCCAGAGATAAATCTTGAGGTAAATCAATTGCCATCACAAACATTCCCATTAATCGCGAAATCAAATAAAAAGCGAAGGTTGACATAATTGCACTAAAGGAATTTTTTAAAATTAATGAAACTAATAATGCAAATGTAATGACTAAAAAAATCTCTAATAGCAAGCTTATTGACCAAATTAACAAACCGATTTTATCGACATTGGCAATAATAAAAATTGCTGATAAAAGCGGAATAAAAATCAATAATATCGTCAAGAAAAATCCTAAAAGATAAGCGATCACGAATTGCTGGCGCGATATTGCCTTGGAAAGTATAAACTCAACTTCTTTATTTTCAAAAGCTCGATTCATCGATAAACACACAAACAAAATCATTCCCACCGCCAATATTACTCGTGAACTTCCAGCAATATAAACCGAGGTTGTTTGTTGTTGTTCAACTAACATTGTTGAGCCTAGAAAAACCGACACTCCAAAACCAATAATCAAGCTTATAAAAATTCCAATATAAAGCCGATCACGCACCCCATTTTTTAAGATATATTTTAAAATAGCTTTCATGATGAATTGTTGTAAATTATTAAATTAACCTAATAAAGAATAATTTCGTTATTTTTAGTTAGCAATTATTTTTTAATAAATTTTTAGTTAAAATATCTCCTTTTACCTGAATCAAATTTTTCTTGGAATTCTCTATCATCTTTTGCAGCTCCAGTTGCACTATTTACAATGGTTGCCTTAATAAAAATTACCGTTTCAACAATATCTGATTTACGATTTATAACCTTAAATAATGCTCCAAGAATTGGAATTCTATTTAAAAAAGGCAAACCCGAATCTTGATTTGCGGAATCTTGTTTCATCAATCCACCAATCACTAAAACATTGCCACTTATAACTTTGGCGATAGTGCTTAAAGTTCGGGTTTGAATAATTGGAACAATATTTTTTTCATTGACAGGATCTTTAACTTCGCCACTTTTTACTGCTAAAGTAGGTTCAATAGTCATGGTAACTTCATTGGTTTTAAGATTAATTGATGGGGTGATTGCCAATTCTACGCCAATATTTTCTTCCATTTTAGTTGAAGTCGTTGAAGTGCTAACAACATTTGATGGCGCTGAAGTTCCTCCTGAATTAGCGCCCGATTGAGACTGGGTGGTTTCTATTTTAAAATAAACTAATTTATCTTGAAAGCTCAAGGTTGCTTTTTGATTGTTCATAGCGTGAATTCGCGGACTTGAAATTGTTTTAGTGGTACCAAATTCTTCAAGAGCCTGAATTGTTAAATCAAGGCTTCCGCCAAATAATCCTTTACGTGAAGTTGGATTTCCCAGTGCAAAAATTGTTGGCTTTACTCCTGCTGAAGCTATGGCCGTGAAGTCTGCCATCGAGTTTTGCGTAAGACTATATGGCGCGCCACTTTTGGGAATTGAGTTCAGCCAGCTCCAATTAATTCCAGCACGAAAACTATCTGACAAACTTACTTCTACAACTTTCGCCTCAATTAAAACTTGCGCAGAAGAATATTTTTCAACATCACGCAAATATTTTTCAACCGCACCATGTTGTCTTTCAGTAGAAAAAACCGAAATTATTCCCGCCGATTTGTTAGTGGTATAAGATGATTCCGCGTTAGCCGAATCTCCGCTCGAACCATTACTGCTTTGTGTAGATTGCTCAGAAATAAGAATCGCCGATAGATTTGATTCAACGTCACCCCATACTGATCCATCTGTTAAATAATCAACGAAATAATTTTTCATAAAAGGCATATCGCGCTGAAAATATAAAATGCCATTTTTATAACTATAGCGCAATCCACCCTGAGTGGCAATGCGATCAATCACTTCTTTAAGTGGACGATTTTTGGCATTGATAATTACCCCTCCTGAGATAGTTGGATCAAGGTCAATATCAATATTGGCAATTCTACCTAACTCGATTAAAACATCTTTAAGTGGAGCTTGATCGGTAACAGAAAAAGAAATAGTTTTATCACCTCCCAAAACTGGTGGTGGTGGCGAAATAATTAATTTTGAAACATTGGGAATTGAATATTCTTCTTGGTTTTTATTTTTTTTACTTTTGCTATCTTTGGGATTTTTTATCATCAAATCCTTAATGTCAGATCGAGTTAATTTAGCCTTGTCATCAAAGGAATCATAGTCACTTCTTTTGCATGAATTTAAATAAGAAAATGCCGCAAGAATTAACACGAGGTAAAAAATATTCTTTGGGGTTTTTGTATTTCTTAGCACTTGATTTTTATGATAAGCAAAGCATTTAATAATTAAATTTTTTTTAAATAAAATGCATTTTTTTTAAAACAAGCAAGTAAATCATTGTTTAATAACAATAAAAAATTTAATTAGCCCAAAGTTAGAATTTAGAAAATTTTTTAAGATTGCATTTGGCAAAAGAAAAGTTAAATTTATCGAGGTTAATTTAATTTCAACTTACATAAATTTTTTAAAATGTTAAAAGAACAAGATAAAATTTTTACCAATTTAAATGGTCATAAACCCTATAACATCAAAGACGCACTTCAAAGAGGTGACTGGTTAGATACAAAAAAATTTCTTGATCAAGGTAGCGAATATTTAATTCAGGAAGTAAAAAATTCTCAACTTCGTGGTCGTGGTGGCGCTGGCTTTCCTACTGGAACTAAATGGTCTTTTGTTCCTAAAAAAACCGATCCTAAAATCGGCAAACCACATTATCTCGTTGTTAATGCCGATGAATCAGAGCCTGGAACCTGTAAGGATCGTGACATTCTTCGTTTTGAACCTCATAAACTTATCGAAGGCTGTTTACTTGCTTCGCGTGCAATCAATGCCAATACTTGTTACATCTACATTCGAGGTGAATATTACAATGAAGCGCAAACTTTGCAAAATGCAATTGATGAAGCTTATGAGGCTAAACTAATCGGCAAAAATGCTTGCGGTTCTGGCTGGGATTTGGATATTTTTATTCATCGTGGTGCTGGCGCTTATATTTGCGGAGAAGAAACAGCTTTACTTGAAAGTCTTGAAGGCAATAAAGGTCAACCTCGTCTTAAACCGCCATTTCCTGCAATAATTGGCCTTTATGGTTGTCCAACTGTTATCAACAATGTTGAATCGATTGCGGTAATTCCTGAAATTTTAAGACGCGGTGCAAATTGGTTTGCATCTTTAGGTAGAGAGAAAAACACTGGTACAAAAATTTTCTGTATCTCAGGCCATGTTAACAAACCTTGCAATGTTGAAGAAGAAATGGGTATTTCATTAAAAGAATTAATTGAAAAACATGCTGGTGGAGTTCGCGATGGTTGGGATAATTTATTGGCAATAATTCCCGGAGGATCATCGGTGCCAATGATTAAAAAAGATATTTGTGATACTGTGCTTATGGATTTCGATTCGCTTAAAGAAGTGGGAACGGCTCTTGGAACTGCAGGTGTTATTGTTATGGATAAATCAACGAATATTATTAAGGCAATTGCGCGATTATCTCATTTTTATAAACATGAATCTTGCGGACAATGTACTCCTTGTCGAGAAGGTACTGGCTGGATTATGCGCATCATGGATCGTTTCGTTGAAGGTAAAGCAAAAGTTGAAGAAATTGATCAGCTTTATAATCTTACCAAGCAAATTGAGGGCCATACCATTTGCGCTTTGGGTGATGCAGCAGCTTGGCCGGTGCAAGGATTAATAAAAAATTTCCGCAACGAAATGATTAAAAAAACTGAAGGCAATAACTAAATAATTATTTTTAATATTTTATTGTTAATAATTATTTACAACTGTTATTTATTATAGTTTTAATCAATAATGATTAGAATTGCATTATTTTTATTAGAAATAACTTATGGAAAAAATTATCGCCCTAATTACCGCTTGCGGAAGGGGAAATCGCTTTAATCAAGGCGAAGGAATTCCTAAACAATATATGCCTTTGGCTGGTTTACCAATGTTGCGTCATTCAATTTTAGCCTTTTTAAACCACCCACAAATTGATGAAGTGATTTGCGTAATTCATCCTGATGATATCAAGCTTTACGATGAAACAGTTAAAGGTCTAGATTTATTAAATCCAGTTTTTGGGGGTGACACTAGACAAGCTTCAATTCGGCGAGGCCTAGAACAGCTTCGCGATTATAATCCCGATAAAGTTTTGATTCATGATGGCGTACGCCCTTTTGTTTCTAAGAGAATAATTAGTGGCATTTTAGAAAAACTTAAAACCCATCCAGCAGTTATTCCGGCAATTACCGTTGAAGATACTCTTAAAAAAATTGACGATAATAAAATTGAATGGACTTTGGAGCGTGAAAATTTATGGCGCGCTCAAACTCCGCAAGGTTTTATTTTTGACGATATTTTAAATTCACACATTGCATTTAAGGATTTGAGTTTTACGGATGATTCGGCGCTTAATGAATATGCAGGAATTCCAGTTGCAATAGTTGCAGGTTCGCAAAATAATTTTAAGATCACTACAGAAGAGGATTATGATCGCGCCAAGGCTTTATTGCCATCGATGATTAATAATGTTAAGGAGGAAGTTCGATGCGGTTGCGGTTTTGATGTTCATGGTTTTCGTGAAATTCAGCAACATGAAAATCCAACAATTAAAATTGCTGGCGTTGAAATAGAATTTAATAAAAAAATTGACGCTCATTCCGATGGCGATGTTGCAATTCATGCTTTGATGGATGCTCTATTGGGAGCAGTTGGTGCAGGAGATATTGGCGAACATTTCCCCCCAAGCGACAATAGATGGCAAGATTGTGATTCAAGCGAAATGCTAAAAATTGTTTTACAAATTTTACAAAAAAATAGCGCTTCTATTAGTAATATTGATTTAACAATTATTGCTGAAGAACCTAAAATATCTAAGTATAAAGATTCTATGAAAAATCAACTTTCTGCAATACTTAATATAGCAACTTCACGAATTAACATTAAAGCTACAACTTGTGAAAAGCTTGGTTTTATTGGACGAAATGAAGGCATTGCTTGTCAAGCAATTGCAACTCTCACTCTTACAACTTTATGTTAAAATTTTATTTAAAGTAATTCATCAGCTCGCTGTTGTGAAAAATTCAATTCTTGCGCTAGAATTTTTTCATATTCAATAATATCTTGCTTGCTACTTTGCCTTGGAATGCTAAGAACCTGCTCATTAACAAAAAAACATATTTTAGAAAATGGCAATGGAAGCTTAAATTGATCCCAACTATTAAAAGTAATAAAACGTGACGAGGCATAGGAAATAGCTACAATTTTAGCTTGTGAGATACGCGCTATATTAACGACCTCACCATTGATTTGTTGATTTGGTCCGCGTGGTCCATCAGGGGTAATTCCCAAAGAATAACCTCTTTTTAAACCATCTAAAATTTGACGCATACTTGCGAAATCAATACCGCGCGATGATTTTCTGCCATCTTTTGTTGAACCTAAAATCGAGATTAAACCAAATTTATGCATTACTCTGCCAACAATTCTGCCATCACCATGACGCGAAGCGAGGGTCATAAAATTATAATTTGGATGGGAATTTTTGATTCTTTTAGCCATAGCTGGAATCATCACCAAGCGATTATGCCAAAATGCAATAATCAATGGTGAGCGAAGCTTTATGGAATCATGAATGATCTTGTCATTAATAATTTTTTTTTGGCTCGTTAAAAAAACTAGCTCAATATAGCGCATACTAATCCACGCCAATAATTCTTGAGCAATAAAGCTATAAAAAATTTTGCGCAACAATTGTTTAAATTTGGTTTTAATATCATACCATTCAATATCAGTTTGATAATTAAATATTCGCCATTTTTTTGATTTATTATCAGTCATTAAATTGTGAGAAATTATTCGATAATATTGCTTTACAATAAAATTATACAATTTTTTGTCCGGTACTTGCCCAATCCTTAACAAAAGTTTCTAAGCCTTTTGAAGTTAAAGGATGCTCGACTAATTGCTTAATTACTTTAGCAGGAATAGTTGCAACATGCGCGCCTAATTTTGCCGATTCAACAATATGCACAGGATTCCTTACTGAAGCTACAAGAACTTGAGTTTTAAAATCATTGTAGTTTTGATAAATCTCACAAATTTCAGCAATTAAATTTAAACCATCAAATCCAATATCATCAAGTCTACCAACAAAAGGTGAAACAAAAGTTGCTCCAGCTTTAGCAGCTAAAATTGCTTGCGCTGGCGAAAAGCACAAGGTAACATTGGTTTGTATATTTCTATTTGCAAAATAACGACAAGCTTTTAAACCATCAAGGGTTAGGGGTAATTTAATGCAAACATTTTTAGCAATTTTGCTAAGAATCTCACCTTCGCGAATTATTTCTAAATAAGTAATTGAGGCAACTTCTGCGCTAACTGGACCTTTAACTTCAGCGCATATTTCTGCGATTACTTCCTGAAAATTTCGCCCTGAACTAGCAATTAAAGTTGGATTAGTTGTAACACCGTCAATCAAACCATATTGGTTTAATTCCTTGATTTCACTGATTTGTGCACTGTCGATAAAAAATTTCATAAATATTTTTAGGAATTTTAAGTTGGCTAAAAAAAATATTGAACTACAATTGTAGAAATATTATTACTTCGAAATTTTAATTATTATTTTCAACTTATCAAGCAAACAAATGATGATGAAATTTGCAAAAGTTTTACTACCTCTTTCTTTGGATAAAAGCTATAGCTATGTTTCAAGCGATTTAGACTTAGAGATTGGTTGCATTGTGCAAGTTGAATTTTGTCGCAAATTAATTTGGGGAGTAGTTGAAGAAATTGAAAATGACAAGCCTAACGATTTGGAATTAAATAAAATTAAGCCAATTTTAAATATTCATCAACGCCTAAAATTAAGCGATAATCACTTAAAGTTTATTACTGAGATTGCCAGTTACAACCTTGCCAATAAAGGATTGGTGTTTAGAAGTTTTATCAATATTTTAAATAGCGACAAAGTAAAAAAGGAAGCGATTTCTTTACAACATAAAATTTTACCAGACAAATTTAAATTAAAAAATTTACAACCTGCGCAACAACAAATTTTTGAAGCGATATCTAACGAAATTAATAGCGCACAAACCTTTTTACTAGATGGCGTAACTGGCTCTGGAAAAACAGAAATTTATTTTGCAGTAATTGCTAAAATTTTAAAGAAATTTAGCGAATCAGCTGAGGCAAAAAATGATCCCCAAATTTTAATTTTACTTCCCGAAATAGCTCTTACCAGCCAATTAGTAATGAGATTTGAAGAGCAATTTATTTTTAAACCAGCCTTATGGCATTCAAAAATTAGTAAAAAATTAAAGAGAGAAATTTTTTTTGGTATTGCTGATGGATCAACTAAGATATTGATTGGAGCTCGTTCGGCATTACTTTTGCCTTTTAAAAATTTACGTTTAATCATTATAGATGAAGAGCATGATCAGTCATTTAAACAAGAAGATGTTTTCAACTTTCATGCTCGTGATATGGCGATAATTAAAAGTAAAATTGAAAATTTTCCAGTCATTTTATCTTCAGCAACACCTGCCCTAGAAACCTACGCCAATGCAGTTAGCGGTAAATATCACCATTTTTTATTATCCCAAAAATTTGGTAGTTATAATAAAATAAATCTTATTGATTTACGACAAGAAAAGTTAGAAAATAATTTAATTATTTGTAATAAATTAAAAGTTGAGATATTAAAAAATCTTCAGAATAATCAACAAACTTTATTATTTTTAAATCGTCGTGGATATGCTCCAGTATCGATGTGCAAGAGTTGCGGAAAAAAATATGTTTGCCCAAATTGTGATTTTAATTTAGTTCTTCATAAAAATAAAAATCAACTAACCTGCCATCATTGTGGACATCATGAAAAAATTGAAAAAAATTGTAAATATTGTCAAGCGGATGATTCGATAATTAGCCTTGGTTTTGGCGTTGAAAAATTAACTCAGGAAGTTGAAAATTTTGCCAAAGATGCAAGAATTTTAACTATCACCAGCGATAGCGTTACTAATTTTAGTGAAGCTGAAAATATCGTTAATAAAATTTTAAATAATGAAGTTGATATAATTATTGGCACTCAGATGATTGCCAAAGGTTATGACTTTCCCAAGCTGAATTTAGTTGGTATTGTCGATGCCGATTCGATGCTTTATAGTTCTGATCTAAGAGCTCTCGAAAGAAGTTTTCAAATTTTGTTGCAAGTAATTGGACGAGCTGGGAGAAGAGATCAAGATGGTAAAATTTTTATTCAAACCTATAATCCTAAAAATTTCTTATTTGAAAATATTGACAAGGATAAGGCAGAATTTTATAAATTTGAATTAAATAATCGTAAGATGCTAAATCTTCCACCATACAGCCGTATGGCTAGGATTGAGGTAAGCGCATTGGAAGAATATCAAGCAAAAACTTTCGCAAAAGATTTAATAAAATATTTTCCCTTTAATGAAAATGTTGAGATTCACGGTCCAGCTTCCGCACCCTTACAAAAATTACATAATCGTCATCATTTTTTACTTCATCTCAAAGCTCATAAAAAAATTAACTTGCAAAAATTGATTGCTAATGTTTTAACATCTTGCAAAATTGATAGAAAAATTCGTATCAGAGTTAATATTGACCCATAAAATTATGAAAATTATTCAACTAACAATAATCGCTTTATTTCTTACAGCTTCTAGTGCTTTTGCACAGTATAATCAGCTTATAAAAACAAATCAAGAAGCGATGTCTATGCAAACTGCGTTGCAAGAATTGATGCTTAAGCAAGGTGAAATTACTCGTGAAGATTATAATAATTTTTGGTCAAAAGTTAACGCTAATTCTTTTCAAGAAAAACAGCGCTTAATTTCATTAATTAGAAAAAATTTTATTCTCATTCAGGAATATAATCGTGAAATGTGGAATTGCGCGGAAAGTGCTTGGTATAGCTCTAAAATCAACACTTGCACCAAGGCTCAAGAAATATTAACTGGACTTAAAAAAGATGCAAAAATGAAAGAGCAACTTGATCTTTTTAATACGATTGAAGAAAATCTTAACAATGTTATTAAAGCTGCTGCTAATAAAAACGAAATTAAGGGTAAAGATGGAACTAGTTTAGGCAAAATAACAATAGAAGCGATTAAAAATAGTCGAAATAATATTGATAAAATTCTTGCTCGCTTTGATCGCATTTTGTCAGTTGAATATGTTGAGGGGAAATAGATTTTCAACTAAATATAATTTTTAAATTTGCAATTTTTCAACTTCGTACATTTTTTTGTAATATCCACCTAGACCAATAAGTTGTTGATGCGAACCTTCTTCAATTATTTTACCATCTTTAATAAAAATTATTCGATCACAATTGTTAAGAGTTGACAATCTATGTGCTATTGTAATTACGGTTTTCTCATTTGCAAAACTACTAATTGCACGATTTATAACTTGTTCATTTTCATTGTCCAGTGCTGAAGTTGCCTCATCGAGCAATAATATTGGTGAATTTTTAATAATAGCTCGCGCAATAGCTATTCTCTGCCTTTCTCCACCTGAAAGTTTAATACCTTTTTGACCAACATAACTATGCATTTTTTGTGGAAGATTTTCTATAAAATTGAGCGCTGGATTGGTTGATATAATCGCCTTTACTTCAGCTTCAGTTATAGATTTATCAACATAAGCAATATTTTCAAAAATTGTTCCTGAAAAAATAAAACAATCTTGAGAAATATATGAAAAATTTTTACGTAAATCATTAAAGGACAAGGCTCGAACATCCCCATTATTAAGAGTTATAATTCCTGAGTTAACATCATAAAATCGAAGCAGTAATTGTAAAATCGTACTTTTTCCAGATCCACTTAAACCAACAATTGCAACCTTTTGACCCGCAGGAATATTTAAATTAAAATTCTCTAAAATTAATAAATCCTTACGACTTGGATATGAAAAATTAACCCCACAAAAATTTACATCAATTTTTCCATTACTATTTTGAATATTCGTAAAATCAATCGTGGAAATTCCGCTATTTTCTTTAACTGGCGATTCAATTTCAAGTAGTTCAAAAATTCGTCCAATTGCAGCAACTGCATTTTGAATTTGTCCTGCAGTTTGACTCAATGCCACTAAGGATGTAGCACAAATCATCGAATAAAAAATAAACGCCGATAAATCTCCAGATGAAATTTTTTGTGTTAATACATCACGACTTCCAATCATTACTACTACAGCAATTGCAAGGAATGCAATGGCAATTACACTGGCAATCATTAATGCTTTAATGCGAATTTTTTGTATAGCTATTTTTAAACCTTCATCTACAAAATTAAAAAAATTACGCGCTTCCTTATCTTCGCAAAGATAAGACTGGATTGTCTTTACGCCATTGATTGATTCTTCAATATGAGCCGAAACACTTGCCAAGGCAATTTGATTTTTCTTAGATAAGTTTTTAACTATTCTCCCCAAAAATATTATCGGCAATATGGCAATTAAAATTAACAACATCGATATTAAACTTAATTTGAAACTGGTAGTAAATAAAAATAGAAAACCGCCAAAAAATAATAAACTATTGCGAATCAAAAATGGTAATGTGTTACTGATTAAATTGATAACTAAAGTACTGTCAACGCTTAAGCGCGATATGACATCGCCAGTTTTGGTTGATTCAAAAAATTCTGCAGAAACGCGTATTATATGATCATAAACTTTTTTTCGTAAATCAGCGATCATTTTTTCTGCAACTGAATTAATTAAAAAAGAACGATAATATCCAGCAATAGCCATAATCAAAACAGCCAAGGTAAATCCAAAAAGAATAAGATTTAGCATCGCTTGATCTTGTTTAACAAAGCCAATATCGATAATATATTTTACAGCCTTGCCGAAACATAAAATCATCATTGAAGTTATTGCTAAAGCAATTAAAGCAAGAATCGCCTCTCTTTTATAGGGAATAAGATAAGGCAATAAAGCCATTATTTGACTGGTTTTATTTTTTTTTATATTGTTTTTATCGGAAATTTCGATCATCAAATCTTCGCATGGGTTCCATCGCAAAAGATTCCACTTTTACTGTGCTTACATCCACAAAAATAAAGAGTTTCATTGGCTTTAGCTTCATATTTTACTGATTTCATGACGCTACTACCATCTTCGTTTTTGAATGCTTTATGAGCGCCATCGCAAAATGGTTGCTTTGCCGATAAACCGCAAGAGCACCAATGGTATTTTTTTCCAGCTTCCACTTCAATTTTAAAGGGTGTTTTACTAGAAATAACAGGAAGTTGTTGAGACATATTAAATTACAATGTTAACTATTAAATCAAAATCCATAATATCGATATTTAATTTCTTGGCTTTGTCAAAAAATTGTAATTCTTTAGCAAGAGTTATTTGTTTTTTTGAAGGCAATGCCAAAATAATATTATTTTTTTCTCGAGTAATTTTTACCGATCCAAGAACTTTTAAAATCGATTCAAGATATTTAGGATTTGATAGATAGGTAAGATATTTTTCAAGCTTTTCTTTTAGATAATTTTGCGCTTCAACTTGATTTACGAGTAGAAGTTTGTCATATTCACTAAAGTAACGCACCGCTTTAAGATCAATGATATAAAGATTATCTTGATCAACAAAGACTAATTCACATAGAAGCGATTTTCCTCTTTGTTCATCAAAATTTACTACTGTATAATAATCTTTATTGGCAAGCTTTCCAGCAGCCTTCATGGTTTCAACAATTTCTTCTAGAAATTTTTTGGTGTTGGGATCAATTACATTTTGAGCTTGAACATTATTTCCTAATAATTGCTGATTATCAATAGAAATATTAGAATTTTTAGATATTATTTGACCTTGAGAACTATTAAGTGCAATGTTGGTAATCAAACCTTTTTGCTCTTCAACAGCTTTAATAATTCGACCAATTAAATTACGGTTAGTTTCAACCTCTTGCTTATAACTATCATTTAACTTTTTAAAAAGATCATTGCCTATTTTGATTATCGAATCTCTGCTATCGCTCATAATTGCATCCTGAACCACTGACCAATCCTCAATTCTTTTTTCAAGTTCTTGCATTTTTTTATTAGCAATATCAATTTGCTTTTCAGCATTATTTCGAAGCTTAACTTCGCTATCACATTGCCTTTCGAGTTCTTTAATTTTAATTTGCAGTGATTCAACTTTTAGAGCTTCGGCTTTTAAGCTTTCAGTGTCGACAGAGCTTTCAGCTTTTTTTAATTCAGCGATTTGTAATTCAAAAGTTTTTTTAACTTGCTCAACTTCTTTTTTGGATTTCAAGCGAAAATGTGTATATCTAAAATAAATAAGCAACATCATCACTGCCATGCCAATGTTGCTAACTATTATGTAAGACATGTTATGTTATAAATTTAATTAATTTTAGATTATCAATTAACCTAACCTCATCAAGATAAACCGCAATAAATATTCGCATTGGCTTATTAATTTGGAAACTCGAAATAAGTTGAAGATTTTGCTCGTCACGAACTTCTAAATACTCAACTTTTTTAAAACCAATTGCAAGCATTTCTTGGGATTTTTTTTCTAAAATTTGCGGATCCAAATAAAAATTATTTTTTATTTCATTAAGGATGCGAAAAATTTCGCTTGCCAATTTTAATTGATCATCATTTAACCTTTGATTTCGAGAAGACATCGCTAAACCACTAGCTTCACGCAACGTTTCCACCTCATGAATTTCAACATTAAAATTTAAATTTTCGACAAGTTTTTTTATGATTAATAATTGCTGAAAATCTTTTTGTCCAAATATAGCAAAATTTGGTAAAATTATATTAAAAAGTTTTGTGATTATTAGTGCAACACCTTCAAAATGACCAGCTCGAGAGCTACCGCATAGGCAATTGGCTAAAGCTTGAGGAGAAATAACAAAATCACAATTTTCAGGAAATATTTCTTGACTATCTGGTGCAAAAATATAGTCAACTTGTTGATTTTCTAATTTGCAAAAATCGAGATGTAATTGTCTAGGATATTTTTCATAATCACTTAAATCATTAAACTGCGTTTTATTAACAAAAATACTTACCACAACAATTTCCGCCAATTGATTAGCTTTTTTAATCAATGAGATGTGACCTTCGTGAAGAGCTCCCATTGTTGGAACAAGAGCGATTTGTTGATTATTGTTACGATGTTCGTTGAGAATTTTTTTTATCTCTTTTATATTTTTAATAATTTTCATAATTACTAATAGTTTTCAACTGTATTTAATTATAACATTTTAACTTTAAATTGAGCATTGCAACAAAATATTTTTGCACTAAAAATAAAGTTAGAATAATTAATTCCCAAACTAGCAATTTAAAGTTAAAATGTTATTACTTTAGTTTAAAGTGAAGAATTCTTACAATCCTTGACAGATCAGTTTTTTTAGACTGTAAGTAAAAATTAAAACTCCTAAAAATATCTATCACCTCACTTTCCTGATTATAGCCAATCTCAACAAAGATACTACCTTTTTTTTGCAAATAATTCAAAGAATTTATGGCAATTTTACGATAAAATTCCAAGCCGTCAGCTCCACCATCTAATGCAATTCTTGGCTCAAAAAATGCCACTTCTTTTTGTAAATTATTGATATCGTCAGATGGAATATAAGGTGGATTTGAAATTATAATATCAAATTTTTGCGTTGATTTAATTTTTTTAAATAAATCAGAATTAATCAATTTTAACCTTGATGATAAATTAAATTTTTGAGTATTTTTTTTGGCAATTTTTAAAGCTTTTTTACTAATATCAACACCGGTTGCAGTCCATAAACTAAATTCATGCAAAATTGAAATTACCAAGCATCCCGAACCAACACCTAACTCGATTATTTTAAATGGTTGCGTTGAAAAATTTCTAAAATCATCTTTGATTAATTCGATCATTGCTTCAGAGTCACAGCGAGGATCTAAAACATTACTATCAACGATAAAATCATGACCGTAAAATTCTCTTTTACCTAATAAATAAGACATTGGTTCACCATTTGATCTTCTGGTAATTAGCTTTTTTAATTTATTTTTTTGAGCTTGATTTATTTGCAAATCATCTTGCAAAAAAAGATTATTTATCGAGCAATTTAGAACAAAGGCTAACAATAGTCTAGCTTCAAGATTTGATGAGCTATGAGGATTTATTTTTAATTTTTTTGCAGTTTCAAGGAGGATATGTGATGTTTTCATAAAATATTTCAAAACTATTATTTTCCAATAATTTCTATTGTTTTTTAATATTTGTTATTGACTAATAATAGATTTTAAAATATTCGCTTGATGCCCAATATAACAAGAGCTTGCTAATATTGATATAAGGTAAAATTAAAATTTACCAAGTATTTCATGGATCGAGACTTCATTGATAATGAAATCAAGATTTTTTTCTCTTCTAATATCAAACTGAGCAATTTTTTCTTTACTCACAGGATTTTTTGCTGAGATTTCACGATTAACCGCTGGTAAATTTATAGCAATACGTCTGAGGAAGTTTTTATAAGAATCTTGCAAAGCAACATCTACCGATGAATTATCATTGCTTACAGATTCAAGATTTCCAGCTTTAGATTGATTAGCCATTTGCCCAAGTTCAGTTACTAAATGACTTACTAAATTATCGACATTTTCAATTTTTAGTGAAATACCTCCGGAAGGTAAATTATCATCAGCCATAATTGTTAATTTCCCATTTATTAGCAATTTATAAAGTGGATTTGAAAATTCAATATTGTTGATTTTAATTATTTTATTTGATTGAACTGCAGATTCTTGTGCCTGATTTGGCTCGGAAGGAATAGAAAGTTGGTTATTAGAGGCAACTTCATATTCAGCATCTATAACCAGATTGCTTTTAACAATATTTGAATCAGCAATTGTTGATGGAACCTGTTGAGCAGCGATTGCTGGCGATAATTTATTTGGATCGGTTGCCGGCTGATCATTATTTGGATTAGCTGGATTAGCTTTATTGGGCTCTGCATTATTCGCTTGAGCATTTGGGGCAGAATTAGGATTTACAGAAGGCATAGCTACATTTCCATCAGCTTGTGCTTTATTAGCAATATCAGATTTAACAACAATCTGAGCTTTTGCTTCCTCACTTTTAATGATATTTTCAGCTTCCGGATTTGGCGATGAACCCATAACAATTTGTTCAGTTTTAATTCCTTCGATAATCTTCTTTTGTAAGCTTGATTTGTAAATATCAATTACATTGAATCCTTGGATTTCAGCAATATTACCAACAATTTTAAAAATTGTTTTTTGAGTGTCGTCATTATTGGCTTGGATGTTGATTGTTGATTTAGCCGCAGAATAAAAAATATTTTTTTCATTATCTAAAATTCTATAGCCCATATCTTGATAGCTGAACTTATCAATTCCATTGCCAGAAACAGTGAAAGTAACTTCTGGATCTTTACTAAATTCAATATTCATCGAACCTTTTTCGATATCATTTACCGATACTTGCTGGATTTTAGATATAGTAAATTCTGAAGAAAATATTGACGATTTAGCTTCAAGTGATTTTACTAAAACTTGTTTTTTATTGAATAATGAGGTTGGCAAAGAAAATTTCAAATCAGTAAGCGAAATTTTTTGTGCGATTGGGAAACCAGATACAGAAAGCTCTGCTACTGAAATATTTGCACTATTTTCGCTAATAAATTTGTTAAGTTGTTTTTCAATTTGCCCAGCCTTAAAAAACCAGAAAACGCTATACCCAAAAACTACTATTCCTATTGCAACGCCTAATTTGATAATTAAATCTTTTTTCATATTTTTTTAATTTAATTGTTAATTGAAATATTTCGAGTCTCTTGGGGCACTATCAATGTTAGGCCATCGAGCTCTTTGGTCATAATTATTTGACAACCCAATCTTGAAGTTGTAGTTAATCCAAATGCAAGATCAAGCATATCTTCTTCATCTTCAGAAGGACTTGATAATTTATCGTAAAATTCTTTTGCAACTATCACATGGCATGTTGAGCAAGCAAGCGATCCTTCGCAGGCTCCTTCTAAATCAATGTCATTATTGTGAGCAGCTTCTAAGACAGTAGTTCCAACTGGTACTTTAAATTCTTTTTTTTCGCCTTTACTTATGAAAACTATTTTTACAGATTCTGACATAATTTAATTATTTATAATTATTCTTAAAAATTATTTTATTAATTAAAAAAAATTCTCGAAAGTATCGCCTTTATATTTTAAATTTTTAAAATTTATAATTGGCTATATTTAAAATGATCGCATTGATTAAGCCTTATAGATTACTAAAAAAAAACTCATTAAATGTTGCAAGTTTTTTTTTCTAATACTAAATAATTGCTTCAAAACAAACACTTTTTTAAAACTATCTGTTTCTATTTTTAAAAAAAGCTTTTTAAAAGAAAAGAACAATTTAACAATAATGTTAAAATAATGCCCAAAATAGTTTTATATCAACCAGATATTGCCGGTAATGTTGGATCAATTATTAGATCCTGCGTTGCCTTTAACAGTGATCTTCACATTATAGAGCCTTGCGGC
Organism: Rickettsia typhi; assembly: GCA_945901265.1. Taxonomy (GTDB): domain Bacteria; phylum Pseudomonadota; class Alphaproteobacteria; order Rickettsiales; family UBA1997; genus CAILUF01. The sequence goes on along the minus strand of CAMDJZ010000024.1, from coordinate 408 downwards.
TTTGCATTCGACATCAATAGAATAAAAAAATCTGCACTTGATTATCTGCAATTTGTAAAAATTTATCGCTATAATTCTTTTGAAAATTTTTTTAATCAAAAAATTATCGATGAAAATCAAAGATTAGTTTTGGCCAGCACTAAGGCAAGTCAAAATTATTGTGATTTTAAATTTGATAATGATGATTTTATAATGTTTGGTAGAGAAAGTTCAGGTGTTCCAATTGAAATTTTTAACAAAATAAATCATCGCATTTTTATTCCAACAACAAAAAATGTTCGCTCACTAAACATTGCTTGCGCTTGCTCAATAATACTTGCCAAGACTTCTGAAAATAAAAATATCTGAAAAAAAATTTATAATTAATCTAAAAAATTATTTGAATTTTATGATTAATTAATCTTTGGT
>CAMDJZ010000023.1 GCA_945901265.1 Rickettsia typhi | reverse complement strand
CATTAAAAAAAAAGAAATATTAATAATAAATATATTTTAATTTAATTGTAAAAAATTATGAAACTTGAAAAACCAATTATTATCTCAGCAGGCCAAAACCAAATGCGTGGTGGAAACGATACCGATGGCCTCAATGATGTTGTTTTATTAACTAATGAAGATCCGAATATGCGATCTTATCAAGCTGAAGCAACAGCGGTTCTAGATGTGAATATAAAGACACCTCAACAACCATTTGAACGGAATAGGGAAGCATGGAGTTCACAGAGAGAAAACCCCAGTCCTGAACCCGAAGAGGAAATTATTGAATCTCCTGATGATTCAGAAGTGAGTGAACATACTACTAGATATAATCTGCAGTTAGAAAGAATACAAGAAAAAATACGCAATCAAAATAAACCAACAGGAACCGAACGACCATCAACACTTCAAAGATTAGCTGCATTGCCATTATTTAAAAATTTTTGGAAACAAGAAAATAATACTAGCGGTACTCCGTTAACCACTCGTTCCAATATTGGTGGGGATTTCTTAACTCAATATTCAACAAGAAAGGCGCCTGTGCCTTTGGCTTTACGTTTTGAAGACGAAACAGTTATAAGCAAAGAGCAAGAAATAACAATAGAAGTTGAAGGTTTAGCCAAAAATGAGGGGCCCAGATTGTCTTTAGATAGTCAAGCCTCTCAATCATCACTAGCTGGTGAGGCTCATGAAATCGTAGAAATAATGCCAGGTAATAAAGCTGTAATTAAAGAACCAGACCCTCAGTTACAAATAATGAATGAAAAGCTAAATGGTCTAGTTATTCAGATACAAATGATGATGGGGAAACTAAATGACATTCAAGCGGGAAATCAAGCGGGAAATCAAGCGGGAAATCAAGCGGGAAGTCCAAGTGATAAGCCAAACACTTCTTTGTGCCCTATTTATTTTACTGGCATAGAAAGGCTTTTTGGGAAAGCTTCTTCCGCTCCTTCCTTATAGAATTGCAATAACAGCAGATATAAGGAGTTTGCGATTTTTAGATATCGATAAGCAAGAGGTGATAAGTCTCATAAGTTCATGGAAAAAAGATGAATTTATCTGGTTACTTATAACAGATTTATTAAAAATTGTTTAAGATAACCAGGTGCCAATAGTTATTAATGAAAGTGATCAAAAAAAATCAAAAAAAATTAAGAAAATTTGTAAGGACGAATTTTCAAAAAGAATAGAAATTGCCCCATCCACTCAAATCCAAGATTATTTAGGCGAAATTAAAGCTACATTCAAATTTTCTCCTAAGGAATTAGAAAAAAAATTTTTAACAAGGGATCGGCTTTTAATTATAGATTAGAAGTCTGTTTAACAGTTTCTGAAAGTAACGCATCAAATCCACAGCCAAAAAATTAAAATTATTGGAATCAACAAAATTAAATAAAGATTTATATATCATTAAAAAATAATAAAATCATTAATTAAATAATTTTTAACATAATTTTATTTGAAAAAATAAAGTTTAATTTCGCAATTTTTAGCGAAGATTAACAAGTATCTTTTTAGCTTTATAGCTATCGATTAATGATTGCGATAAGATAATACCATCTTCAATATTTTTAATAACGTTGCAAAGTAACATGGCGTAAGCTGAGTTTAAAACGACAATATCCCGATAAGCAGATTTTTCACCATCTAAAAGAGCGATTAATTTTTGAGCGTTATAACTAGGATCACCTCCCGATATGGCTTCGTGAGTAGCTAATTTGAAATTAAATTTTGTTGGATCAATAATTTTTAATTCACCAATTTTGCCATTTTTTACTTCCAAAAAATAACTTTTATCGCAGATAGAAATTTCATCCATTGAATCAAAGCCATTGACAATAAAAGCGTGATTCTTCGGATCAAGTGCAATTACATTGGCAATTTTATTCATAGTATCAAAACGTGAAGTCCCAATAAGCTGGAGGTTTGTTTTGGCAGGATTAAGAAGTGGACCAAGAAAATTAAAAATAGTTGGTTCTTTGATTTTTTGGCGTATTGGGGAAATTTTTTTAAGGGCAGGGTGAAAAAAAGGTGCGAATAAAAAAGCTAAATTTTTTTCTCGTAAATTTTTTTCAAGAAAATTTTTATCATCACTAATTTTAATTCCTAATTCAAAAAAAATATCAGCCGATCCAGATCGTGATGAAATTGCTCTGTTGCCATGTTTAGCAACGCAAATTCCTGCTGATGCAAGAATAAACGAAACTGCAGTTGATACATTTAAGGTGTTTAATTTGTCACCACCAGTTCCACAAACATCAAGACAATTTTTTGGAGCATTAACCGATGACATTTCTTCTTTAAGAGCTTGAATAGAGCCAATAAAAGCATTATTTGGTAGGTTACAAAAATTTAGGTCAGCAAGAAATTTTAAAATAAAATTTTCATCATATTTATCATTAAAAATATCACGAAAAATTTCGTAAAATTGCTCACAAGATAAGTTAGAAATGTCGTTAGCTGAACTATATTGAAAATTATACATAAAAACAAATTAAAAATATTTTACTTAATTATAATTAAAATTTATTAAACTAAATTAAGTTTAAAAAGTTTTTGATAATTTCTAAGCCATATTCGCAAGCAATTGATTCTGGGTGAAATTGTACACCATAAATTTTTAATTTTTCATCAGCAATTCCCATAATTATTTTGTCATGAGTTTCGGCGGAAATTTTAAGATTTATAGGTAGAGTTTCGCGTTCAATAATCAGAGAATGATATCGTGTAGCTTTAAAAGGTGAGGGAATATTTTTAAATAAATTTTCTTGGTGATGAAAAATTTCACTAATCTTGCCATGAAATGGATAGGTCTTGACAATCTTACCACCAAATGCTTGCCCAATTGCTTGATGACCAAGGCAAACCCCCAATATAGGAATTTTTCCAGCAAAATTATTTATAACTTCTAAGCAAATTCCAGCATCAGCAGGTGCACAAGGACCTGGTGAAATTACAATAGCTTGCAAATTTAATTTTTTAATTTCCTCAATAGAAATTTTATCATTACGCCTTACCATAACTTCTTTTGCGCCACCTAAAATCAAATGGTGATAAAGATTGTAAGTAAAGCTATCGTAATTATCGATCAGTAATATCATTTTATTTAAATTTTATGATAATCCTCAAGAGTATATTCATCAACCTGCACTGCATCTAGCATGGCTGTTTTTGCATCATGTAATTGATGCTTATCTTGTAAATTAATTAAGTTTTTTTCAAAGGAGATATCAATTAAATCATGAACTGGTTTATTTGGCAAGTATCCAGATTTAATAGCTTTTTTAATTTTTTGCGATGCATTTTGCGAAATTTCATTGAGATGCATAGCATTTTCAAGTCGACCTAAATTGTCGAGACGATCTTTGCTAACATAAATTCCTGAAGTCAAATCGTCACGAGCTTTGCCATTTTTGATGATGTTGCTAACAACTTTTTTACCAAGGTGATCACTTGATTCTGTGCAAAAAATATTGAAACGTGCAAATAGTGCAAAAGGTAAAATTAATAATTTCCCAAATGGGCCAAAGAGATTTTGGTAAATTCCATCAATACCTTTTTGAGCTTTAGTTAATTGTTCGCGCAACCCATGTTCAGCAATGCTTCTTTCTAATGAATCGCGATTATTAAATTCATATTTACGTAAAATTGCTAATGCCATATACATGGCTGAAAGCACATCTCCAAAACGACCATTTAAATTTTCTTTGCGTTTTAAATTTCCGCCATAACGCGCTAAAGCAAAATCAGCAAGCACTGCAAATGTTGCGCTACACCATGCAATTTTTTTTCGATAAATTGTTGTCAAATCCCGTGAAAAATATTCGGCAGGATGAAGATTCCAATATCCACGCGTAACTGACAATAAAATTGAGCGCAAAATATTGCTGAATAAATTTCCAATATGTTTAAAAAATTCATTATCAAATGCTTCTAAATCATTATTTTGTAATGCAAGAATTTCTTTATAAGCATGTGGATGAGACATGATTGAGCCTTGTCCGAATTGAATAAGACTGCGCGTCATAACATTTGAACCTTCAACGGTAATCGAAATTGGTGTTGAAAAATACGCATTAGCTAAAATATTTCGTGGACCACGAATAATTGCGCTACCTCCTAAAATATCCATGCCATCATTGATATTTTGACGATAAATTTCTGTAGAATGATATTTGGCAATTGCTCCAATTACTGCTGGTTTAATTCCTGAATCAACTGCTCCAGCTGTAAATCTGCGCATCGCGTCAAGCGCGTAAGTTCGCGAAGCAATTCGGGCAATAATTTCTTCAACTCCTTCAAATTTGGAAATTGCCGTACCAAATTGTTCGCGGATACTCGTATAAGCTGTAACGGTGCGAATAACTAATTTTGAACCTCCGCAACTTGTAGATGGCAATGAAATTCCTCGACCAACTGACAAGCATTCCATAAGCATTTTCCAACCCTTTCCAAGTCCATCTTGTGCGCCAATTACGGCATCAATATCAATAATTACATTTTCACCATTAATTGGCGAATTAACAAATGGAGTGGCTAATGGATCATGCCTGCGTCCTTGCCTTACACCAATAGTATCGTAAGGAATTAATGCGCAAGTTATGCCAATTTCTTCATGAGGGAAAAGTAAATGTTGGGGATCGCGAAGCTGAAATGCTAATCCAATCAAACTGGCATAGGCCCCAAGAGTAATGTATCTTTTATTCCAATTTAAACAAATTTTAATTTTCCCATCATGATCCTTGAATAAAACGCCATTAGAAATTATTGAAGTTGCATCACTTCCTGCTGTTGGTTCAGTAAGAGCAAAACAGGGCAATTCTTGACCAGTAGCTAATCTTGGAAGGTAATAATTGCGCTGTGCGTCAGTACCGTAATGCATTAGTAACTCAGCAGGCCCAAGTGAATTTGGAACCATTGTAGTGATCGCCAAAACCGCAGAGCGCGAAGCAAGTTTTTCAACAACACAACTATGTGCATAGGCTGAAAAACCAAGTCCACCATATTCTTTGGGAATGATCATTCCGAAGAATTTTTTGTCACTTAAATATTCCCAAACCTCTGGCGATAAATCACGGCGAAGTTGAACGTCATAATCTACACAAATTCTACATACTTCTTCAACTTCATTATCTAAAAAAGATTTTTCTTCAGCTGTAAGTCGAGGATAATTTTGATTAAAAATTTTATCAAAATTAGGTTTGCCTGAAAATAATTCACTATCAATCCAAGTGTTTCCAGAGGTTAAAGCAATTTTTTCTGTTTCGGAAATTTTGGGCAGTAATCCTAATTTTTTGATTATAACAATTATAGCTTTGGTTACAAGGTAACGGCGAATAAATTTAAAGCTAAATGAAATTGCAGTGATTAAATATGATATTAAAAAAACATCCGATGGATTGAATTTTAATAGGAAAATTCCTAAAGTTAAAAAGAGAAAAATAACCCTTAAGCGCAGATATATGAAGGTTAAAATAAGAATTAAAATTAATGGATCGAAAAGCGGTATTTCATTGAAAAATAGACTTAAGGTTTCAATAAATGAGGATGAAGATAACATATTTTACTAGTGTTAATTGATTAATATTAGTTCTTAATGTTTATCATTAATTCACAACAATTTTTAACTAACTGACGAATTTGATTAATATAAGAAGCTCTTTCATTAACTGAAATTGCCTTTCGGGCATCGAGTAAATTAAGAATATGACTTGCCTTTAAAGCTTGTTCATAAGCAGGAATTGCTAATTTTTTATCTGCTAAGAACTGAGATTGATGTTTAAATTCATTAAAATTTTTAAACAAAACTTCTATGTTGCTATGCTCCAAAATGAAGTGAGAATTTTCGATTTCATTTTGTTTAAAAATATCTCCGTAAGTAAGTACATTAGTTTGTGAATTTGAATTATTCCATTGAATATCAAAAATATTATCGACGCCTTGAAGGTGCATGGCGATTCGCTCTAAGCCATAAGTAATTTCGCCAGAAATTATTTCGCATTCTATTCCCCCAACTTGTTGCATGTAGGTAAATTGAGTAATTTCCATTCCGTTAAACCAAACTTCATAACCTAGGCCAGAAGCTCCAACCGAAGGGTTTTCCCAATCATCTTCAACAAAACGAATATCATTTTTCTTAGTGTCTAAGCCAATTAAATCAAGGCTTTGCAAGTAAAGGCTTTTTATATTTTGAGGAGCTGGTTTTAGTAAAACTTGCAATTGATAATATTGGCCTAAGCGATTTGGATTCTTACCATATCTTGAATCTGTAGGTCGTCGACAAGGTTGAACGTAAACAACCTGCCAAGGTTTTTTGCCAAGAGCACGAAGTATTGTAGCTGGGTGGAGAGTTCCAGCACCAACCTCAATATCAATAGGTTGAAGAATTGCACAGCCTTGACTTGCCCAAAAATTTTGTAAATCTAAAATAATTTGCTGAAATGATTTCATGTAAGTTTATTTTTTTACAAAGATAATTTAAGCGATGATTTCAGTTTGAGAAAAGAAAAAAGCAATTTCATTTTTAGCATTTTCTAAACTATCTGATCCGTGAACACTATTTGCTTCGATCGATAATGCAAATTCCTTACGAATCGTTCCAGCTTCAGCATTAGCAGGATTTGTTGCTCCCATGATATCACGATTTTTTACAACGGCATTTTCGCCTTTTAATACTTGAATCAAAACCGGTCCCGAAGTCATAAATTTTACCAAGTCTTTAAAAAACGGACGTTGATTGTGAACTGCGTAAAAATCTTGAGCATTTTTTTCAGAAAGTTGTGACATTTTTGATGCAACAATTTTTAACCCTGCTGATTCAAATTTGGTATTAATTTTTCCAATTAAATTTCTTTCGACTGCGTCAGGTTTAATTATTGAAAGAGTAGATTCTATGGCCATAAGATAAAATAAAGATGTTGAAATAATTTGCTTAGTTGACTAAGTTAATTTTAGACATAAACTAAGATCAAAAATTAAAGCTTAACTGATTTGCAAGTCAAGTGTAGAATTTAATTTTGATTATTTTATTTTTAAAATTATTTACTGAACTTCTATGAAAAATCAATTAAATATAACAGAGTTATTAACAATAATCCAAAGTAAAATAAATTCACATGACGATAAATCTTACATTAAAAATCTATGCCAAAAAGGCATTGAAAATGTAGTTCAAAAAGTTGGTGAAGAAGCTGTTGAGGTTGTAATAGCTAGCTTATTATATGAAAAACATTTAGCCAATAATTCCCAAGAATTGGCTAAATATCGTCAGGATTTAATAAATGAGTTTTGTGATTTATTTTTTCATAGCTTAATTTTAATGGAGAAAAATAAAATTACTTTAGAGGATATTTTTACTGAATTTTTTAATCGTAATCAAAAATAAAATGAATGAAATAAATCTTACTAAATCAGCCTTGACAAGAATTAAGGAGATCAAAAATAAAATAGAAAATAAAAATAAATTTTTAAGTATTGTTGTTGATTCCGGAGGTTGTAGTGGATTTCAATATGTTTTCAGTCTTGATGATAAACAAAATGGCGATGATTTATTAATTTATACTGAAAATTCACTAATTTTAGTTGTTAGCGACGATCAATCATTGCAATTTTTGCAAGGCTGTGAAATAGATTTTGTTGAAGAATTAGGTGCGCAATATTTTAAGGTTAATAATCCTAATGCTAAGGCCAATTGCGGTTGTGGACAATCTTTCAGTGTTTAGTTTTTTGCTTAATCTTATTTCTGATTTTTTTTTAGTTACAAAAAAAATCTAAATTTTTTTGTTAATTTAAATTTTAAAATCACTACCTAGGTAAACTTTTCTAACCTGCTCATCATCAATAATATCTTGTTTTGAACCTGATATTAAAATTTTACCATCATAAACAATATAAGCTCGATCAACTATTGAAAGGGTTTCGCGAACATTATGATCGGTAATTAAAACTCCAATTTGACGATTTTTTAAATGTTTAATCATTTCAACAATGTCATTAACTGCAATTGGATCAATTCCTGCAAAAGGTTCGTCAAGCAAAATAAATGAAGGATTAGTTGCAAGTGCGCGAGCAATTTCAACTCTTCTTCTTTCTCCTCCTGAAAGAGATAGGGCGTGAGATTTTCGTAGATGACCAATTGAAAATTCATCAAGTAATTCATTTAATTTTTCATTACGCTTTACATTATTAGATTCAGATATTTCAAGGATGGCCATGATATTTTGTTCGACAGTCATTCCGCGAAAAATTGATGCTTCCTGCGGAAGATAGCTAATCCCCAATCTTGCGCGTTGATACATTGGTAGGTGGGTAATATCAATCTGATCAATAAAAATTGATCCAAAATCATTGGGAATTAAACCTACAATCATATAAAAGCTTGTGGTTTTACCAGCTCCATTAGGACCAAGTAAACCAACCACTTCGCCTTGCATAACTTCAAGACTAACATCGCGAATTACAACTTTTTTTTGGTAAGACTTTGCCAAATTATTGGCCTTGAGAATTTTTTTATTCATTATTTTTTTTTGATTTTTTTACATCCTTAATATCATCGCTAATTATTACAGTAACCCGATCATCAGCATTGATAAAGTTTTGATTAATTTCAGATGAATTTATATTTGAATTAATTGATTTTTGTTTGCCAACAAAATTACCCTTCTTGGTTTTTAAATCATAGATAAATTTATCGCCACTTGCAATTGAAGTACCATTATTAACCATGACATTTTTTTGTAAAACAAAAACATTAAGCGCTGGATCATAATAGCCAGTTTCACCTGTCGCGGTTGAATCATCGCTAAAAATTTTAACATGATTAAATGCTTCGATGCGTTTAATTTTATTTTGTTTGGAATTTAAATCATTGCTTTTTTTCTCTTCATAAATAACAATCATTTTGTCAGCTAGAAGAGATGAATCTTCTTTTTCAACAACGACATTATCATTAAATTCAACAGTTTGATTTTGACGATTTAAAGTAATAATTTCTGAACGAATTTTAGTTTGTTGTGATGGTTTTTTTGTTGAATTATTATTTCTTAATTTAGGCTTATTATCTTGATTTTCTTGATTAGATAATAAATTATTAGCTAAAGATTTTTGCCCTATGCAACATAAAATAACAAACAAAATCATTATTAACAGTTGTAAATATTTCTTATTTACTATCATTGTTTTTATTATAATAAATTGTTTTTTAATAAAAAAAGTTAATGCCCAAAATAGCATTCAAACAAATAAAATCCAATCGCTAAATTCCATAGAAAACTTTAATCAAGATAAAAAAAATTATAATCATGACTTACAAATATTCAACGAAAATAACCAAGCTTTACTAAAGCTTGCTGTAGCTGTTGCGGATTCGGATGAGAAGCGTCATTATGGCTTGATGAATTTAAAAAAATTAGATGAAAAAAAGGGCATGATTTTTATATTTCAAAAACCTTTAAAAGTAGATTTTTGGATGAAAAATACCCTCATTTCACTTGATATTATTTTTATAGATGCTGAAGATAAAATTTTAGAAATACGGCCAAATACAATACCTCAATCTACGGATTTCATAAGTTCAAAACAAAAAATTTTAAAAGTGCTTGAAATCAATGCTGGATTAGTTAAAAAGTATAATATTAAAATAGGCGATAAAATTATTTTTTAATAATTAATTAATTTTTAATAAACTAACAATGCAAATTTTTAATATAGAAAATGATCTTACTTTCGATTTGAAGTCAATATTGCCTAAGCAAATTTATGATTTATTAGTAAGTAATTATTCCTACGATCCAAAAATTTCTAAAGATGTTGACTCAATTATTTCTAGGGTCAAATCCGATGGCGATGAAGCATTATTGCAACTTTCCAACCAATTTGATAAAGCAAATTTTCTAACTAGTGAAGATTTTCTAGTTAGTGATGATGAATTTTTAGAAGCTGAAAACTCAATATCGCCTGAGCTTATTGAATCATTGAAAATAGCATCGCAACGCATTAAATTTTATCATCAACAGCAATTACCCAAGGATTTTTTTCTTACTGATGAATTGGGAGTTGAGCTTGGTAATCGTTGGCAAGCAATTCAAAAAATCGGAGTATATGTTCCTGGGGGCAATGCTTCTTATCCGAGCTCAGTTTTAATGTCAGTAATTCCTGCGCAGGTTGCGGGGGTCGAAGAAATTGTTGTTTGCGTTCCAACTAATAATTCAAAAATTCATCCCGCAGTTCTTTACGCCTGCAAACTTTGTGGAATTGATAAGGTTTTCAAAATTGGCGGAGCGCAAGCAATTGCTGGAATGGCATTTGGCACCAAAACAATTCCCAAGGTTGATAAAATTGTTGGCCCAGGAAATTCATATGTTGCGCTTGCTAAAAAATATCTTTATGGTGAAGTTGGAATTGATATGATTGCAGGTCCAACTGATTTAACAATTATTGCAAATGACAATGCCAATGCTAATTGGCTAGCAATTGATGCATTATCGCAACTTGAACATGGTGAAGATTCAAAGGCGTTCATAATCGTTGATAATTATGAATTTGCAAAAAAAATTATTGATGAAATTGTTAAACTTAAGCAACAATTATCAAGAAAAAATATCATCGAACAATCGTTAAATAATTCAGCAATTTTTGTGATTAAAAATATTTCACAAGCACATTTCTTGGTTAATTTTATCGCTCCTGAACATTTGCAAATCGTAACTTCTGACCCTCATCAATTGCTCGCTAAAATAAAGAATGCTGGAGCAATTTTTATTGGTCAATATAGTCCTGAAGCAATTGGCGATTATGTTGCTGGTCCAAGTCACACCTTGCCAACTTCGGGAACTGCACGATTTGCGAGTGGCTTATCAGTTTATGATTTTTTAAAAAGACAATCACTGATAAAATGTGATAAAAATTCATTTGCCCAATTAGCAAAATCTGCTTCACTCATAGCTGAAGCGGAAGGATTAACAGCGCACCAACTTAGCATTGACATTCGTAAATTATGAAATTTTTTATCTATATATCATTAATATTTCTGGTTTTTTCTTGCGCTTCCAAGGAAGAAAAAACTTCGCCTGAATTACTTTACAAAAATGCCTTGAAATTATTGAAAAGTAAAAATTATGTCGATGCGGCAAAGGAGTTTGAAAAAATTGACGATGATTTTCCATTTTCAAAATGGGCAATAAAAGGCCAAGTAATGGCTAGTTACGCATATTATAAAAATAAAGATTTAGAAAAGGTTATTCAAATTAGTGAAGATTTTTCAAGATTAAATCCAACTAGTGAATATATGCCTTACATGCTTTATTTGCGAGGAATGTGTTATTATTTACAAATTCCAACTATTGAGAGAGCTCAGGATTATTCTAGTCAAGCATCGGCAACTTTTCGAGAATTAATCGTGCGCTTCCCTCAAGAAGATCATGCCATTGATGCAAAAGAAAAATTATTTTTTGTTGATGAGCATTTAGCTGGAGCTATTCTTGAGCAAGCGCGTAGCCAAATTAACCATAAAAATTTTATCGGTGCAATAAATAATTTACAATTGGTAATTAATCGTTATCGCTATACAAATCAAGTTGCCGAAAGTTATTATCGACTTGCCGAAATTCATTGGTATTTGGGCAATAAAAAAGAATTTTATAAAGCTAAAAAAATTCTTGGCAATCAATTTAGTGACAGCTATTGGTTTAAACAATTATTAACAAAATATATTTAATTAAAATAAAGAATAATTTTTATTTTAAGTAAATAAATATATAATAAATAAATATATTTAATTAGATTATAAAAAATATTATGCATCTTTTCAATCGTCCTAATAAGGAATATTTTACTTCAGGCCTCAAAGAAAGTTTAGGTGATGATAATTTATATTTAAAAGATCAAAACCAGAAAATAGATAATTTTCAAGCAAATATTAATCTTGCAACTCGTGATCTTGGATACTGCCTGTTGGGTATTGATGGGGCTAATAATGATAAATCGACTGTTGAAAAAGCCAAAGAAAATCCACAAACAATCTTTCATAAAATCAAATATAACAAGCCATTGAACCGAGATGATTTAGATAAAAAAGTTTTATGCCGAACGATTACAGCTAGTGGTGATAAAAAAAACGATGTATTTAGCGAAGAAAAAACAATTAATTTAAATTTAGATAATGCAAAAATTGATCAATGGCAAAAAAATTTTAAAGTTTATTTTTCTGGAAATTTAAATGATAAACAAAAGAGCGATATATTAAAAAGTAAACTAAGCCAAACAATAACTGATAGTATCCATCATGATGGCCATAATATGACTTTTATGGTTGAGAGTCAGTGTTATTTAGACTCAATAGATAATGTCCTTTATCAGCCACTTCCAATTAAAATTTTGGGTTTTTGTTATCTAGATTTTAGGTTACAAGAAAAAACTTATAGTCATCCTTCGGGTGAATGTTACGAAACAAAATTTTGGCAGCAGAGCAAGACTGAAGATAATAAATTTACCAATGAATTAAAGATAGAAATATTGAAGGAAGAACTAACCGAAGTTTTTCGCATTAATTTATTGGCAGTTATTGCAGAAGCTCAAAAAGTTAATCAGAGCTTGCCATTTTTTATTAATATTCCTGGGGCATTTTTGGCTAGATTGGATGATAGAAAAAGAAATCAAATTAAAACTTTAATCGCTGAATCTTTTGTTGATTTGAAAAAGCAATATTCGCCATTAATTAAAGAAAATATTTCTGAATTTATAGTTTTAGGCTCGTCGAAAATTTGGGGAGATCAACCGGCGAATAAATTTAAAGAAGATCAGGATTATCATACCACAACTCACATTGTTGATGCTGACATGCTTGATATTGTGAAAAAATTACATAAAGAAAAAGGCCTTGTTTGCCCAGTGCCAATGATGGCAAATCCATCTCATCCAATAGGCTGTCAATATTTGGATAAAAATTTTCTACTAACAGCTTTTGATGAAATGCTGGCCAGAAGAACTGGTGGACTTCATCGTGCAATATTTGAGGGTGGGGTAATTAAACAAGTGCAAGAAAGTGCAACAAAACCTGAACTGCGCTCAATTAATGATGATCCAGTTTTCAAAACATTTACCAAGGTTCAATTTAATTCTCTCGATATTGCTGAAGGAAAAAAAATATTTTGTGATCCCAGAGATTTAAATCAAGGTACTACAAATCCTAATTCGGCTAGTTCTCAAGGTGCAAACCCATCATTAGAAGTTAACGCAAATCCTCATAGCTTTAAAGTTATAGCTAAATCTGTGTATGAAGATAATAAATCAATTGACGTTGCGCCAATATTTTCAACAGCGGTAAAAAATGCTGTCAAGAATTTAGAATTTTTAAAAGATTTTGAAAGTGATCCCAAGCAAGCTGAAATTCTTTTTAACATAATGGTATTTGCTAACCAAAAGCAGGGGGTTGGTAATAAGATTGAAGATTTAAAAAAATATTTCATAGAAAATTACAATGAAATTTTTACAAATGGTGAAGATCAATCAAATAAGCAAAAAAATATAAATATAATCGCCCAAAGCGCAAAAACCTTCTCATATAATTTTCAAAAAGAAATGAAAGAAATTCATGGTTTTGAAACTGGAAGAATTAATGCAAAAAATCCAAATGTCGGAGCTAGATTTCATAGAATGGCAAGTAAAGAAAATATTATGCAATTTTTCGCAAATACCAAATTTTCTGAAAAACTTTTGCAAAATAATGATAATTTACAGGCAAAATTTGTTAATGCTAAAGCAAGCTTGACACCAACTCACCTTCCTAGAGACATTCATGTCAATGATCCAGCAGCGGGAGTTTCCCCACCTCAAGAAAGTTTTGTTAGTAGAATTTCTGCCAATAAGACAAACTCGGTTCAACATTCTATATCATTGCTATAATCATCTCACCATACTCCGCTAATACTCATTGTAAAATAAAGGATTTATAAAAGTCTTAATAAAAATAATTATGAAAATTAAATCATCGGATATTTTAAAGGGCAGTAAGCATTTATGGTTGCCATATACGCAAATGCACAATCACTTACCTCAGCTTGAGGTTGAATCTGCAAAGGGTTCGGAAATTTTTTTAAGTGATAAAAGAAAATTGCTTGATGGCATCGCATCTTGGTGGAGTGTAGCTCATGGTTATAATCATCCACATTTAATTGAGGCAATTATCGAGCAGGCAAATAATTTAGCGCATATTATGCTCGCTGGCTTTGCCGTTGAAACTACTTACCGATTGGCTCATCGTTTATGTAATTTTTCACAGATGGATCATGTTTTTTTTTCAGATTCAGGATCAACTGCTATCGAAGTAGCAATGAAAATTGCTTGGCAATTTCACATAAACAATAAAGAAAAAAATAAAACAAAATTTATTTCATTTAAAAATTCCTATCACGGTGATACTACTGGAGCGATGTCCTTAGCTGATTTAGAAAATAGCATGAGTCAAAAATTTTCTAATATTTTAATAAAAAATTTCTGTCTAAATTTGCCAAAAAATTACGATGATTTAAATTTTTTTGAAGATTTTTTAAATAAAAATCATCAACAAATTGCCGGATTATTTATTGAGCCCATGATTCAATGTGCAGGAGGAATGATAATCCAAGATCAAAAAATTCTTAGCGAAATTTTTGCAATTTGTCGCAAACAAAAAATCCTTATAATTGCTGATGAATGCGCTTCAGGTTTTTATCTAACTGGCAAAAAATTTGCTTATGAATTTGCGAAAAATTCTCCAGATATTTTATGTCTTGGTAAAGCATTAACAGGGGGGATGATGACACTTTCAGCTACTTTAACCACATCAGAAATTTATCAAAGTTTTTTAGGAAATAATTTAGATTTAGCATTGATGCATGGTCCAACTTTTATGGGCAACCCATTGGCTTGTAGCGTTGCCAATGCATCTCTTGATTTATTTACGCAAGAAGATTATGTTAAAAAAGTTGCCGATATTGAAAAAATTTTACAATGCGATTTATTGCCAATTAAAAATTTTAAAAAGGTTGCTGATGTGAAAATTTTAGGAGCTATTGGCGTAATTTATATTTCACTTGAATGGGTAGAAATTTTAAAGTTACGAGAGGATTTTATAAAAAAAGGAGTTTTCCTTCGACCCTTTGGAAATCAAATTTACTTAATGCCAGCCTTAAATATTGAACATCAACAAATAAAAATAATTATTGATAAAATTAAAGAAGTTTTAATAGAAAATAATTATAATTAATTTTTATAAAAACCATCAATAATTTCTGCAAATTTGTGATTTAATAAATTTCTTTTTAATTTCATTGATGGGGTAATTTCACCAGTTTTTATAGATATTGGCTCAGATATAATTTTAAATTTTTGAACCCGTTCCCAGTGATTTAGCTGCTGATTGATGATTAATATTTTTTCACTAACAAATTTTTCAAGTAAATTTGATTGTAAAAATTCTAAATTATTGCCACTAAATTTAAGTTTATTTTTAAATATATCAATTACTTCCATATCAGGAAAGAGTAAGGCGCTTACGAATTGATGATTTTCGGCAATGATAATTGCGCCAATCAAAAAACTTAATTCCTGAATTAATTTTTGCTCAATATTTATAGGATTTACATATTTACCATTGGAGGTTTTGAATAATTCCTTTTTGCGTCCGATTAATTTAATAAATCCTTCTTCATCAATTTCAGCTAAATCACCAGTTTTTAAAAATACATCACTAAAAATTTCAACATTTTCTTTTTCTAAATTATGATAACCTTGCATAATATTTTCACCTTTGGCTAATAATTCTCCATCTGATGAAATTTTTGTAGAAACACTTGGAAAAGCTTTGCCAACCGTGCCAATTTTATGATATTTAGGGCAGTTCGTGGCAATAACTGGGGAAGCTTCGGTAAGTCCATATCCGCAATAAACATTTACACCAATATTGAAATAAAATTTTTCAAGATCATTTGATAAAGCAGCACCTCCACAAATAATCATTTTCATTTTTCCACCCAATGCTTGACGAAATTTTTTATAGATCAAAACATCAAAAAATTTATCGATAATTTTATTTTTAAAAGATTGAGAATTACTAAAAGGAATTTTTGTTAAAGCTCTTTTTATGGCTTTTTGACCTAGAAATTTTTTTATTAAATTGCCACTATCAACGCCATTGGCAATTTTAGCATAAACCTTTTCTAGAACTCTTGGAACTGTTGTCATTAGATCTGGACAAAATTCTCTTAAAAAAATACCAATATTTTTGGTATCATCAACAAAATATACACTAACTCCACAGCTAATGTAGTATAGCATGACCATGCGTTCAAAAATATGAGCCAAGGGCAAATATGATAAAACAATTTCATTGCCAATTAATGGAAAAAATTTTCTGGAATCATTGATTTGTGAAATGAGATTGGCATGAGTAATTTCAACGCCCTTAGGATTGCCAGTGCTTCCCGATGTGTAAATAATAGTTGCTAAATCTTGAGAATTTATAGTTTCTATTATTGATGATAATTGATACTTATTATTTTTTATTGCTTCATAACCAAGATTAACTAAATAATCATAAGTAATTGTTTCGGGACTTTCAAACCCATAACTAATTACTTTTAAATTTAAATTATGAGATTTTAAAATTGACAAAATTTCAGGATTATCAGTAAAGATAAATGATATTTTACTGTCATTAATTTGGTAAATTAAATTATCAATTGAGATATTATGAAAAATTGGAATGGTGATTGCGCTGGCTAAAATACTACCTAAATCTGCAATTAGCCAAATTGGATTTTGATAAGAATAAATGGCAATTGATTGATTTTTTTTGAGTCCAATTTCTTTTAAGCCGCATGAAAAATAAAAAGTTTTATCAAGAAATTCTTGGTTAGAAAAAGATTTTAATTGATTATTCTCTTTAAAATTTAAGGCAGTTTTATTATTGAAATTGCTAGCTTGAAAGGAAATTAATTCTGCAAGTGTAGTTAAATTTTTCATTGAAAATTATTAATAAATTTGTCTTAGCAAATGCCATAAATAGGAAAGTTTGCGATAAATAAAATCCTGATTGCGAATAATATCACGAATTAATAAATCAATATTGGCTTGCTTGGCAAAATATAAACAAATTATAATTAATATTGTTATAGCCAATTGGTTAGTGAGCTTATCGATAAATCTTGGTAAAATAATTTCATTAGTTTGTTTAACAAATTTAACATGGTTGATGCGCGTTTTGGTTTTGGGATGGGTGGAGAAAATTGTAAAATATCCGCTTTTGCCAAGTTTTTGGAGGGCTAGAACCATATTTTCTCCGCCAAAAGCTTGAGCGCCTTGCAAGTCACAGCGAAATTCAATTGAACGCGAGGCAAATTTATTTAAAAAATTATAAATCACTAATACCACATATTTGTTAAAAATTGTTAGCGTAAAATTTATAAATCTATAAAGATAATAAATCGATGAAGAATAGATTTTGCCAATATAGGGAATATTTTGCATAAAATTAATTTGCACATAAAAGAAATAATGCAATAATTGGGAAATAAAGTTGGTAGCTTTTTGGTTAGAAATAACAAAAAATGTTGGTAAGAAATCACGATTAATTAAGTGCGACATCTCATGAGCCATAATGCTTCGTAGTGAAAATAAAAATTCTTTAGGATCACGTGACGATAGTAAAAAATGATCAATAATTCCGCGAGTTAAAACTACTGCTCCACTTTGCATGCTGCTTACCGCATAGGCATTTATTTCATCGGAATTTTTAACATAAAGCTTTACTGATTTGCAGTTAAATTTTTCTTGAGTTTGTATAAAAATTTCTCTTAAAAATTCATAGCCTTTTATTTTCTCATAGCGTTTGCAATTTTTTAGTGATGATCGAAGCGAAAAGCCAAAAAGAAAATCAATAAAAATGAAAAATAGCATTAAAAAACTAATTACAAAAATTAAAATAGAAGTTGCCATTGCAACTTTCTGCGCTATTGAATAATCAACTGAAATGCCATTTTTAGTAAAATTGATAAAGGGTGCAATGGAAGCAATTATTGGCGCAATTAAGAAAACGATATTAACAACTGTTAGAATATAAATCAGTATTAATTTTAATGGTTTAGCAAACATTTTATTTGAAACTATAATTTTAATTTATATCTTAATTGTGAATTTACTTGCTTTTTTTGGCATGATTAATTTGAAATGATATTATTTAAAAGAATTATCTAAATTTGCAATTTAATTTTATTATTTTTGATTTTTAAAATAACTCTTGCCATTAGCCTCAAAAAGGTTAATAATATCAAGTAAATTTTCAATTTAAATTTAATTTTTTTTACATGCGTAAAATTTTAATCAATAATTTAGTAATTTCCAATAATTCACCTTTTGTTTTAATTGCTGGACCATGCCAAACAGAATCTCTTGAGCATTCAATAATGATTGCCAAAAATGTTAGTGAAATTTGTCAGCGTTTAAATATTGGGTTTATTTACAAATCATCTTTCGATAAAGCTAATCGATCAAGTGTTTCAGGAAAACGTGGACTTGGTTTAGAAAAAACATTACCAATTTTTGCGGAAATAAAAAAACGTTTTAATTGCCCAATTTTAACTGATGTTCACAATGAAGAGCAATGTAAATTACTTGGCGAATCTGCGGATGTTGATATTTTACAAATCCCCGCTTTCTTGTGTCGTCAAACTGATTTACTCGAAGTTGCAAGCAAGACCAACAAAATTATCAATGTTAAAAAAGGTCAATTTTTAGCACCATGGGATGCTCAAAATATCGTCAGTAAATTCGATCATTTCGGCAATCAAAAATTAATGCTTACAGAGCGTGGCGTTAGTTTTGGATATAATACATTGGTTTCGGATATGCGCAGTTTACCGATAATGGCTAAAACCGGTTGTCCAGTAATTTTCGATGCTACCCATTCCGTTCAGCAACCAGGTGGTTTAGGTGGAGCAAGTGGTGGACAAAGAGAATTTGTTGAAACACTTGCAACTGCTGCAACCTCAGTTGGAGTTGCTGGTTTATTTATGGAAGTCCATCAAGATCCTGATAATGCTCCATCTGATGGCCCATGCATGTTAAGATTAGATTCGTTAGAAAAATTACTAACCAAACTTAAAAAATTTGATAATATAGTTAAAAATATTTAGTTGAAATAAAACTTAAATATTTTAAAAAAATATCTTTAACATAATTATTTTGTAATAACTTATATTTTATTTATGAATAATATTCCAAAAATATTAGTAATTGATGATGATACGCGCCTAAGATCATTACTTGGAAGATTTCTTGAAGAAAATTCATTTGAAGTTCATTTGGCCAAGGATGTCAATGAGGCGAATGATTTAATTGCCAAAATTAATTTCAATTTATTGATCGTTGATGTAATGTTGCCAATTACTAGCGGTATTGATTTTACAAGTGAGTTTCGAAAGAATTCATCAACGCCAGTAATTATGTTAACAGCAAGAGGTGAGCCAGATGATCGTATTAAAGGTTTAGAGTCGGGTGCTGATGATTACATGCCAAAACCCTTTGAACCCAAGGAGTTATTGCTGAGAATAAATAATATTTTAAAAAGAATTTCCAACGTAAATCATTTGCAAAATTCTGTTTATAATTTTGGAAATTTTAGTTTTAATCTTAAGGATTGTCGTTTAAAAAAAGCTGAGGATTTTATTCACATTACTGAAAGTGAAGCAAAAATTTTAAAAATATTATGTGAAGAGCAGGGTAAGGCAGTGAGTCGTGAACGCTTATCGCAATTATGTGGCGGAATCGATGATCGTAGTATCGACGTGCAAATTACCCGCTTACGTCGCAAGATTGAAATCAATCCCAAAAAACCTCACTACCTTCAGACAGTTAGGAATTTTGGTTATGTTATTTATCAATAAGTTTATTAAAT
>CAMDJZ010000022.1 GCA_945901265.1 Rickettsia typhi | reverse complement strand
CTCCTCTTTCTCCTCCTCCTGCTCTTGCTGATTTTTCTCTCCATCTTCCACGTTCTCTTACTTCTTGCCTATGGACTTCATGAGATGCTTCTTTAACTTGTGATTTATGAAGAGCGGTATTTTTAAATAATTCTTCAATATTTTCTTCACTTGCCATTCTATGCAATCTTGCACCAACTATCTTTTTGGCTGTTTCATTGCCGGTTTTAATACCAAATTCATTCATGGTTTTTTGAAAATGATATGAAAAAGTTTTCGCTTGCGAACAAAATTTTATTATAAAATCAGCCCCTTGACTTTGCTCTTCATCTCCATTCGCTTCATCAAATTTTTCATTTAGGGCAGCTTCTAACTCCTTAATTTTATTTCCAACTCCCTTTTTATCTTTAGCAAAATCTAAAAGAAATTTAAGATTTTGTGCTTTATCCTCATCATCCTCAAATCCTTCAAATAATTCTAAGCCTTTAACTGCTTCTTTTATCGCTAAGGAAAACATTGGCGCAACATCGATTTTTTCGGCTCCTGGTGTTATTAAGCGTTGTTCTATAAAAATTTTATGCTGTTCAGATTCACCAATTCTTTGAAAATAGCATTTATCCTTAAGCAATCCTGATTTAGTAAAGTAAACCGGTTTTAATGTTTTAAAAGTTCGATCGATTTCAACATCTTTTAGAAGTTGATCTTCACCAATGACACTTTTTGAAAATGTTATCCCATGACTATTACCTGAAGCCCTTGCCAAAATCTCATCTACCGGAGTTGTTCTGAAATAATTTGCATACCCATTGCCAATCTTATGCGAAGGATGAGCCATCATTGGAATTGGACAAATAATTCCTTGTGATCGAATTTTATCAGCAATTTCAATCATATCACTATTTACTTTGTGAAATTTAATTTCAGAGCATTCTTTAAGATTTGGTGAATTCCACATATCTTTATTTAATAAAATAAATTCTGAAATATATTTTTTTAATAAAGGCTTATAATTTTGCACAACTTTGTTAATTGCATCTGAAATCAACGCCATGTAAAAATCTTTATCCTTTTGATTTTTCAGCTGAGCAAAAAAAGATCCAGGTGCTGGGATTATAAAAGGTAATGGCTTACTTTGTTTTTGTGCTTCATAAATAATTGCAAGCAAATTAATTCTCATCATCTCCTCTAGAGCACTAGTTATTTCACGTCGCTTTCCTTCTTCTGGGAGATTAAGTGGATAATTATCAAATTTAGGGTAACAAAAATTAAAAATATTTATAGGTAATGGATTATCGTAAACTTCATTTTTTCCATTATAATAAATCGTACTTTCAACCATAAAGGTCATTTTACAGCCATCAAAATCTCCAAAAGATTTGTGACCATTTTTTCCATCAGCTTTAGCCGACGCTAATTGTTCTTTACATTCTTTAGGCAAATCGCTAGAAAAATAAACGCGCGCATTATTTTTTGACTCCACAAGTTTAATTTTTTAGGATTCGCAACTTCTTCAACGGAAAGCTCAGAATATCTTCCAGGACCTAAAAGAGTTCCGCATTTTATAAATCTTTCAATTGAAAATTCTTTACCCTCCGATTTCACTAAATGTGGAGGTAGTATTTCAGGAATTTGTAAACTTCTTCTTACCTCATGGGGTTTGGTTACCATTTGATAGAAATTATTAGTTTCATGTTCACTAAATTGATTTACTGCGGCAACTACATCAAGTGATCCTTGGAATTTTGCAGGCTCAAAATCATCAATTTCTGCATTATCTTCATCAATTGCGCTTAATTGCAGTCTTTGAGTGTTTTGATTTATTGAAAAATATGGCATAATTATTAAAATTTTAACATAAATATTATTTAAAGTGATTAAACATTAATAAATACTCATTGGCTATAATTAATTTAATATAAAAAATATAAATGACTTTAATTAGTTAAATTTAAATTAATTCACCATTGGCAAGATTGTAATTGGTAAGTTTATCAGTGGCAAAATATGTTACACCAATTTTCGCAAGATTTTTTAGGATTGACAACTCATTTACGGTCCATGCTAAAAATTCAACACCTTTAAATTTTTGCAATAAATCATCATTGATTAAATGATAATCAATGGAAATAAATTTAATATTGTTATTTTTAACAAAATCAAAAAGCTGAGATATTTGTTGGTGATTATCAGCAATTGCAACCATTGAAATTCGCGACCCAAAAACATTAAAAAATTTATCAAAAAGTTTTTTTGATAAATCATAATCAATGCAATAAGGTGCAAAAAAAAATTTCTCTAGATTAATTTTTGCCGCATCAATTTGTGATTTAACAAGCTCTAAAACCTTGTCAATATTGCTTTCGTCAAGATTTTTAAAATCAAGCCAATAATCTAATTCATTACCATAAGTTAAAAATTCACTGAAATGTGCGAGATTTTTATAATCATCTAATTGCGGCCGATCATGTGATAAAATTAGTTGCGAATTGCAAAACCATATGTCAAATTCAATAGCTCTAAAGCCTGAGTCAAAGGCATTTTTCAAACTTGCCAGAGAGTTTTGTTGAGTGTAATTTTGTAGATCTTGATTACCAACAAAACCACGATGTGCAAAAATTTTCAACATTATGTCAAATGATTTTATTATTGTAGAAACTACAGTCCAAGACCTCAATGAGGCTAATAGAATTGCCAATATTTTACTCGACAAAAAAATTGCTGGATGCATTAACTTTCAGAAAATCACTAGTAATTATTTTTGGCAAGAAAAAATTCACCATAATCGAGAAATTCTCTTAAGCATTAAATCGCAAGAAAAATTTTTCTTAGAAATTTGTCAAGAAATCAAGCTAAATCATTCTTATGAAATTCCACAAATTTTAAGTATTAAAATTCAAAACATTGACGAATCATACGCCTCTTGGCTTCAATCATCTTTAAAAAAATAACTAATTATGTTAAAAAAAAACTGGTAAAATAAAGTTTAAAACTTAATCTAACTTTGTTAAAGCTAATCAATTTTTTAGCTTTTTTTAAAATTTTATCGACATTAAGTTAGATAAATGCTTATTTTTACAAAAGCTTAGGATCGCAATATTATTAAAATATAGGCTTTGCCAAACATACGATCCATTCAGCTCCAAACAATTAACTAAACAAATTCCAGTTTTTTATTTTCAAATTTTATAATTTAATCATTGCCGATATTATTGACCTTATTGGTCTAAAAACAATTTTAAAAAAATTGTCAATGTTATATAACAAAATCCAAATGCTCTATCAAATCAGAAACAACAAACCAAATATATTAAATTTCTATGAGCAAGATTTAATAAACCTAAAATTAATTTAAAAATTTAATTTTTTTGAAAATAAAATAGCTGTTATTTGTTGCTAAAATATTTAACAACAATGACTAAACAACAAATTTCAATTATTATTGATGGCGCTTATCGAGAAGAAAAGCGCGTCGCCGTCCTCCAAAATGGCATTTTACAAGATTTTGACCGCGAAGCAATCTCCATAAAACAAATCAAAGGCAATATTTATCTTGCTAGAGTAACAAGGGTTGAACAATCGCTTCAAGCTTGTTTTGTTGATTATGGTTCTGATCGTCACGGTTTCTTGCCTTTTGCAGATATTCATCCGGATTTCTACCAAATTTCAGAAAGCGAAAGACAAAAACTTAAAGAGCTCAACAATTCTCAAAACTCGAATCGTTATGATGATGAAGATGGGCAATATCAACAAAATTCAAATAATAAAGAAAATTTTGGCGATGATGATAAGGAAGAATCTTTCAGCACTGGCGCTTATTCAGTTGAAGATGAAACTGCAGGATATCAAGGTAATATTCATTCAATTTACAAACGCTTCAACATTCAAGAAGTAATCAAGCCAAATCAATTGGTGCTTGTTCAAGTTGTAAAAGAAGAGCGAGGAAATAAAGGCGCTTCAATGACTACCTTCATTTCTATCGCCGGAAAATATTGTGTTTTAATGGCCAATACGCCCAATAAAGGCGGGGTTTCTAAAAAGGTTGATAATTTTCGTGATCGCAAAATTTTACGCTCAATTTTAAACGAAATCAACATTGGCAATGATCGCTCGATAATTATTCGAACTGCAGGGGTCGGTAAAAAACCCGAAGATATTAAGCGTGATTGCGAATATTTAAATCGCCTATGGGAAAATATTAAAGAAGCTTCGCAAACTTCAAAAGCACCATCATTTATTCACGCTGAAGATGACTTGATCAGGCGCTGTATTCGCGATATTTACAACGAATCTGTTGACGAAGTTATTGTTGAAGGCAATGAAGCATTTGAAACGGTAATGAATTTTGTTAAGCTGACCATGCCTAACTTTAATCACAATATCAGACTCCATGATGATCGCGTGCCAATTTTTAATAAATATCGCGTTGAACAACAAATCTCAGAACTTTACGAAAAACAAATTAACTTACCATCTGGCGGTTCAATCGTAATTGATCACACTGAAGCGCTAGTAGCAATTGACGTCAATTCAGGTCGCGCAACCAAAGAAAGCGGTGTTGAAGAAACAGCCTATAGCACCAATTTGGAAGCTAGTAAAGAAATTGCCAAACAACTACGCATTCGCGATTTAGCTGGCTTAGTTGTTATAGATTTTATAGATATGTATGATCAAAAAAATCGTCGCAATATCGAAAGAGCATTACGAGATTCATTGCAAAATGATCGCGCAAGAATTCAACTTGGCAGAATCAGCATTTTTGGTTTACTTGAAATGTCACGCCAAAGACTTGGGGCGAGTTTTTTTGAAACCATCACTGAACCTTGCAAAAATTGCAGTGGAACTGGTTATATTCGTTCAGTTGAAATTATGGCGGTAAGTATTTTACGCGCTATTCGTCATGCCTGCTCAGATAAGCAAGCGGGAGTAATTTATATTTACACAAGTGCTGAAGCAATCGCCTATATCATGAATTTCAAAAAAACTGAAATCATAAGCACTGAAAAAAATTACAATATTCATATTTTTATGCATCCTTCCGATGACATAGGTACACAAGGCTTTACAATAAAAAAACGTAAAAATTTATCTGACGAAGAGAAAAAAGAATTCGATATGCAAGTTACAACTGGAAAAGTAAATCAGTTAAATATTGAAAAAACTTATCTTGATAATTATGTTGATGAAGATCGTGGCGATAATGATCGCAACCCTTCGGAACGTAGTGAAAATAATCATCATAACAAAAAATTCCGCGATAATAATGATCGTCGCAGAAATAATAATCGTCGCAATGATCGCCGAAAATATGATGATCGCAATAATGTCGATAAAAAGAAAAAATCAATCTTCGAGAAAATTTTTTCCCAGAAAATTTTTTCCTCTAGCGATAAATAATTTTAATATTAAGTAAATTACTTATAATTTATTTTTGTGATTAAAAATCGAGTTACCATTGCTTATCAATAATGAGTTAGGTCATTTGTAATTTAAAATGGCCTAGCAATTTAAAATATAATTTAAAAAGCTTGATTTACCTGCATTGAGATGCCCAATTACGGCAATTTGTAAATCGAATTTTTTTTCTTCATCTTCATCGTCACTAGCAATTTCTGCAAAACTTTCTTGATATTTTTCTATTGCTCTTATTGAGCTCTTCATACAAATCCATAAAGATTACCTCAACATTCTAATTACACCTTCTTGCTTCATCTCTTTGGCTAAAATTTATAATAAAATTTTTTCTTATATCTCGAAATATAAAGATTTTTCTTAAAAATATTTTATAAAAATACTTAATTAAAAAGTGAAATTGATATAATGAAATTGATATAGGCGACGAGATAATTGAAGAAACCAATTAATAATCTTGAGAGAAAATTTGAAATTAATCTTAAGATTTTTTCAACTTAAAAAAACAAAATATAAAAATATTTTAAAAAGTAGATTTCATCTTTAAATTAAATTTGCCGCTAGGCATTTATTTTTATTTGGAAATAAATTATGCTAATCTTTGATTATTATTTGGACCTGAAAGTGATGAAGTAAATTATAATTACACTAAAATTAAAAACCCCGCTATCCTTTTAGATAGCGGGGTAATTAGCTTTTATAAATTTATAATTTTAAAATTATGAAATTACATCAATATTGAATGCTAAAGGACAAGCTTTAGTGGTAGTTGCAACGGTGTAAACAGCGCCTGAATAACAACCAGTTTGAATACCAAGAACTTTACCGCTATTAGCCTTACCATCATCAGTTTTTGCATCAATTGAAAGTGCATCAGTTGGCAATAAAGCTCCTGTTGATTTGAATCCACCATTCATTAATGAGTTGAGTGCATCCGCACCAGCAGCAATCGGTCCTGTAATAACAACATAATTTTTCAATGTAAGATTGTCGCTATCAAAAGCCCAACCATTTGATTTAGTTTTTGAAGAAGGAATATTAACACCTGGAGATTGAGCAGTGTTTGAGTTAGTAATCGTCAATATTGAATCAATTGCACCTGCAGTTTTAAGATCTCTCCAAGATTCAGTTCCTTCGCTTAAAGTTCCATATTCGATACGATTATTTTGATTACCAACTACATCACCAGTAGCAATAGATGTTGAGAAGTCACCAGGAAGAGCATCATATTGAGTATAGAATGCGTTAACTGCAACGGCATATCCACGAGCTTCACCAATTACAGTTCTTAGCTCTGAGCTTTTAATTAAGCTGGCGCCACCTGTAATACCGGCAATTAGAAGTCCGATAATAATTAATACAATTGACAACTCAATTAATGAGAATGCTGATTTTTTTTTAGAATAATTTTTTTTCATATAAATCAAATTTTTTTAAAGTTAAAGAATTGATGAAGTTTTACCATATCCCACAAATTTAACTGGCAATGTTTGCTGAAGTTAAAAATATAGTTAAATTTAAAAACCATATTTAAAGCACGAAGCTTTATAAAAAATATTTTTTAATTTAATAATTAAAAAAATTTAAACCGTTCAAATTATAAAATGAAATATTTTTTAATTTGGGTTAATAATAAGTTACATTCAAAAATGTAATAATTCGCTTTTACAAGTCAAACAATTTAATTTATTGATTTTTTAGCAGTTTCAATTTGAGAAATATTTTTTTAAGAATATCAATAATAAAAATAGTTTTAATTAATTATCTATAAATGTTTTTAAAATGTAAATCACTTTTTAAACAAAATCTACTTTTAAAATTTCATAATTAATTATGCCAACAGGAGCTTCTATTTCAACCTCCTCACCTGCCTCTTTATCAATCAAAGCTCTCGCAACTGGTGATATTGAAGAGATTAAACCTTCGTCAATATTAGCCTCAAATTCACTAACAATTTTATATTTTACTTTCTTGGAATTATCTAAATTTTCTAATGTTACTGTTGCGCCAAACTTAACTTTGCCACCTGACAATTTAGAAACATCGATTACTTCCGCGCGATTCATTTTTTCTTCTAGATCAGCTAATTGAGCTTCGATAAAACCTTGACGATCCTTGGCGCTGTGATATTCAGAATTTTCTCGCAAATCTCCCAATTCTCTAGCTGTAGAAATTTGTGTAATAATTTTTGGTCGCTCAACATTTTTAAGATTATCAATTTCACTACGTAATTTTTGATAACCCTCTTTGGTAATTTGAAATTTTTCCATTGTTTAAAAATTAAATTTTAAATAAATTATGCTTTATCCAGAATTTATGAATAAAATTAAAACTAATATTTGTAATTATCGCTTTTATAAGGGCCGTCGGGCGAAACGCCAATATAATTTGCCTGTTTTTCATTCAGTTTGGTTAGTTTAACGCCAAGCTTTGCAAGGTGTAAAATTGCCACTTTTTCATCTAATTTTTTTGATAAAATGTAAACTTTATTTTCATATTTTTGATGATTTTGCCACAATTCAATTTGTGCCATTACTTGATTAGTAAAGCTTGTCGACATTACAAATGCACTATGTCCAGTTGCACAACCAAGATTAAGTAATCTTCCTTCGGCAAGCAAAATTAATCTTTTAGAATCAGGAAATGTAATTTGGTCAACTTGCGGTTTGATATTGGTCCATTTTAAATTACGCAAGGCTTCAACTTGAATTTCATTGTCAAAATGACCAATGTTTCCAACAATCGCGCAATCTTTCATAGCCCGCATATGCTCAATTGTAATAATATCAACATTGCCTGTTGTAGTTACAAAAATATCGGCTTGACCAACTACATCTTCGATTGGCAAAACATGAAATCCTGCCATTGCCGCTTGCAATGCGCATATAGGATCAATCTCGGTTACCACGACTCTTGCTCCCTGACTTTTAAAGGCCTCAGCGCAACCTTTACCAACATTTCCATATCCACAAATTACCACCATTTTTCCTGCAATCATAATATCGCATGCTCTTTTAATTCCATCAATTACGCTTTCTTTGCAACCATAAAGATTATCAAATTTTGATTTTGTGACAGCATCATTAACATTAATTGCAGGAACTTTTAATTTCCCCTCTTTTTCCATTTGATATAAACGCGCAACTCCTGTGGTTGTTTCTTCGGAAACGCCTTTAATATTTTTAAGAATTTCAGGATATTCTTCATGAAGCATTTTCGTAAGATCGCCACCATCATCCAAAACCATGTTAGGAATCCAATCTTTTTTGCCAATTATTGTCTGTCTAATGCACCAATCATATTCTTCTTCGGTTTCGCCTTTCCAAGCAAACACGGCAATACCTGCCTGAGCTACTGCTGAAGCTGCGTGGTCAACTGTAGAAAAAATATTGCATGAACTCCAGCGCACTTGCGCACCTAGATGAACCAAGGTCTCAATTAAAACTGCAGTTTCAATTGTCATGTGCAAACATCCTAAAATTTTTGCACCTGATAATGGCTGCGAATCCCCAAATTCTTTGCGCAAAGACATTAATCCTGGCATTTCATTTTCAGCCAAAGTAATTTCTTTTCGCCCCCAACTTGCCAATGAGATATCCTTAACCTTATAGTCGTTTGTCATAAAATGTTTTTTAAATTAAAAATTTAGCGTTGTAAGAATGAACAACCCAATAAAGGGAATAACCAAAGCATATCCAAAACTTATTTTATTTTTTTTAGTAAAAAAATGCTCGGCAATTAGCAGTGTTAAAATTAACAATACTGTGAAAAAATAAAAAATAAACAATTCATAATTCATGGCAATTGATGAAATCAAAATAAATTTTATATAATCATGTAGTTGATTTTTACTACTAAAAATCTCAGGAAATTTTTTGCCAATTAATTGATAAAATGATATGCTAGCAAAAACGCCTAGTGTCAATGAAAAAATAATATTTAAAGTAGTTTTTTCAATTAAAACACGATTTACAATAACCAAGATTAACAAAAAAATTAGCATCGCTTGCGGAAAAATTCGATGGGTAAAATCACAAGCTAGTAATATCACCAGACTAACGCTGATCATGCTGTAAATCATAAATTTTTCACTAAAACCGAAGCGTAAATAGCAAGCAATAAAAAGAAGAGTTGTTGATAATTCTACAAAAAAATGAATGCGAGGAATTTTAACTTTGCAATAACGACAAGATCCAAGGGTAAAAAGCCAATTAAGCAAAGGGATTAAATCACGGGTAATAATCGTTGAATCGCAACGACTGCATCGCGATTTTGGTCCAAAATATCGTCCAAAACATGATTCACCTCGCGGTAAGCGATAAGCAAATAATGTGGCGTAAGAACCAAATACCGCACCAAAAGCAGTTGCGATCAATAGTTCAAAAATAAAATTAACTTGCTCCATATAACCTCTATTTAAATTTTTTATCGTTATGAATAACTATTTACTAATATTTTTAAAAACTTTTAACAAAAAATAATTTTTTTAACAAAATTAATTTATTTGATAATATTATTTACCTTGTTTATCCAAATATAAAATAACATCGGCGCGATCTTGCGGTTTTTTCAAACCTGGGAAAGCCATTTTTGTACCCGGTAAATAATCTTTTGGCTTAGTTATAAATTGATTAATCGAATCACGATCCCAAGCGCCACCCTTCGCTTTTATAGCTTCAGAATAAGCAAATCCAAATGATGAAGCTCTTGCTCTTCCAACTACTTGGTAAAGATTAGGACCAACCTTGGCACCCTCGCCCTTAATAATGTTATGACATGATGCGCATTTTTTAAAAATTTTTGCACCACGGTCATAATCAGCTATTTTCATTAACTGCCCTAGATCAATTGGCTTTTCTACTTTTTTAGCGACAACCTTCCCATCTTCACCAATTTCAATTTGATAGCCTCTTTTAAAAATTGGTTTTTGACGATAAAGTAAATTAGCGGTTAATATTGAAAATATGGTAATCACCACAGCTAGCAAAAAAGCGTAATGATTTTCTTTTGCAATTAAATATAAATCTTGTTTTAATTTTTTTAATCTTTTTTTCATAATTAATCAAACAAAGTTGAAACTGATTTTTCTTGAGCAATGTTATTTATTGCCTGTCCAAGAAGGTTGGCAATATTGATAATTCTAATATTCTTTACCGCTAAAGTTTTCGTAGTTGGCTGAATTGAATTAGTAATTACTAAATTTTTAAGTTTAGAATTGGCAATTTTTTCATAGGCTTTACCAGATAAAACACCATGGGTAATATAAGCCGATACCGATTTTGCGCCCCTTAATAGCAAGGCATCAGCCGCATTGCACAAAGTTCCACCGGAATCAACCATATCATCAACAATTATGCATTCGCGATTTTCAACTTCGCCAATGATATTCATTACTTCACTGACTCCGGCAGAAGCGCGACGCTTATCAACAATAGCCAAATCAACATTTATTTTTTTAGCAATTGCGCGCGCGCGAACCAGTCCACCAACATCCGGCGAAACGATGATCAAGTTATCGTTACTAAAATTTTGCTTAATATCAGCCACAAAAACTGGAGCACCATAAAGATTATCAACGGGAATATCAAAAAAACCTTGGATTTGTCCTGCGTGCAAATCAATTGTTAAAACACGATCAACCCCTGCTGAAGTTAGTAAATTGGCAACAAGCTTTGCAGAAATTGGTGTTCGTGGCGCAACTTTACGATCTTGCCTTGCATATCCAAAATAAGGCATAACTGCAGTAATTCTTTTTGCTGAAGCGCGTCTTAACGCATCAATAGCTATTAACAATTCCATGATGTGATCATTAGCTGGATATGAGGTTGATTGAATAACAAAAATATCTTCACCGCGAACATTTTCTTTGATCTCAACAAATATTTCATTATCACAAAAAGTCTTTATTTCAGCATTAACTAGACTGATATTTAGATGGTTAGCAATTTCTTCAGCTAAAATTTTATTGCTGTTGCAAGCTAGTAATTTCATATTTAAATTATATTTAAATTGTTAAATTTAATTATTGCATTTTTAAAAATACCTAAAAAAATTATTTACTTTATATCTAAAAAATTTTTGCGATTTTATTAAATTAATTTATGTAAAATTTAAAACATAAATTCCTAACTACAACCAAAAACTTTAATAATTAAAATATGGCTGAAATTGAAATTTACGATATTGTGAAAATTCTCCATATCTTAGCGATAATTTCTTGGCTAGCTGGATTGCTATATCTTCCGCGAATTTTCATTTATCATTGTCGAGTAAAATATGGCAGTGAAAGCGATTTATTATTTCAAGAAATGGAGCGTAAATTACTGCGCTTCATCATGAATCCAGCAATGATTGCAAGTTTTATTTTTGGTTTCTATCTCGCCATTCAAATTGGTTTTGATGGAGCAATTTGGCTTCATTTAAAAATTTTATTAGTGTTTGCGCTAGCTGGTTATCATGGATTTCTTGCGGTTTGTCGAAAAAAATTTGCCAATAACAAAAATAAATATTCACACAAATTTTTTCGAATAATTAATGAAGTTCCTACCTTACTTATGATTGCAATTATTATTTTAGTTATAATAAAACCTTTTTAATTTTTAAACAAAAAAATGCAAGTTAATCAAGAGCCAATTGAAAAAAATTATTTTAATTCGATAGAATTTTTGGAAAAAGAAAAAAAATTTTTAGAAAAAAATAAGCTCGTAAAAATTACAAAAGATGATGATGTTATTATTGACGCTCATTACGCAAGGGTTGATAATTTTTGCAATGTACAACTTTATTCTCATCCCTTTATTTACTTGCATGAAGAGGCTCATAATAATTTACTAAAACTTGTTAACGAAGCTAAAGAATTAGGCTATAAAATAAAAATTTGGGATGGTTTTCGTCCCTACAAAGTTCAGGCTTTTATGGCTCAAAAATTTCCACATTATGTTGATGGTGGCTATGTCTCTCACCCCAAAAAAGGAGTTGCTACGCATTTGCGTGGAATAGCTATTGACTTAACTTTGGTTGATCCAAATACCAATAAAGAATTGGATATGGGAACTTATTTTGACCAGATGGATATGAAAGCGCATCATGGCGCTGATGGGCTAAGCGATGAACAAAATCAGAATCGTGATATTTTAAAAAAATTGATGAAAAAAACTGGTTTTGAAATTTATGAAAATGAATGGTGGCATTATAATCTAAAAATTTTTAATAGAGATAAACAAGGTGAAATTATTGGTGCACTTGAACATGAAGATAAAAAATATCCGAGAATTTTAGACGATTTTCCTGAATTATGCTCTAAGGAAATCAATGAATTTTATTCAAAAATTACTCTAGAGCTTCCTGATAAAGATACTGAAAAAACAAGTTGTAGTTCTTATCTTTCTAGAGCCCTGGCTTCATTTAAAAAAATTCTTACATCCAATGCTCGCTAAAATTGATCCCCAAGAAATTCCCGTCATTTTTGACTTTCGCTACGCAACAAAAAATAATGTTTGTAAACAAAAATTATATCAAGAACCTCAGCCATTTTTGCACGTTGAGGCTTTAGAAAAATTAAAAATTGCCAGTCATATTGCTCAAGGTCTTGGCTATAATATCAAGATTTGGGACGCGTATCGACCAATCGCAACGCAAGAATTTATGTTTGATTATTTTGCCAAAGATCCGCATATGCAAAATTTTTTTTCTAATCCCAAAACTGGTGCAGTTCCGCATTGCCGAGGCATTGCCCTTGATGTAACTTTAGTTGATGCAAAAAATAATCTTGAATTGCCAATGGGCAGTGATTTTGATGAATTGAGTGATTTGGCTAATCATAATTGTCAAAAAATTTCAATAGATCAACAGCAAAATCGCTTAATTCTCTTAGGTATTATGACTCTTAGCGGCTTTGATTTTTATAGCAAAGAATGGTGGCATTACCAACTTTTTAAACCCCGAGAATATCCAATTCTTTAGGCAAATACTTTAGGCAAATTCCTTAGGCAAATTCCTTAGGCAAATAATTAAAAAATTTAAACCTAAAAAATAAATCATTCAAGACCAGTTGATTTTAATTTTATTTTACTTAAAGTTAATAAAAATAAATTTTTTTAATTTTAAAAAATTACAATGCAAAAATTACAAAATAAAAAACCCAATAACAGTAAAAACTTTTTTATTTGGCTCCTAGTTTTTGTTGGTATAATGATTTTTTCAAACATTATTTCGAGTCCAGAAAATTTAACAGGAACAAAATTAGGCTTTAGTGATTTTATAAGAAAAGTTGAAGATCGCGAAGTTACAAAAGTTGAAATTAAAGGTGATGATTTGATTGGTTCGCTTAAAGATGGCACGCAGTTTTACACTTTCTTACCCCATTACCCAAATTTAGTTGACAAACTTAAAGAAAATGAGGTGAATATTACCGCCCTTCCCTTGGTAAGTAGAGGCGAGCGCATAATCTCAACTATTCTCAATTGGTTGCCATTAATCATCATGATTGCCTTATGGGTTATATTTGCCAAAGGTGCTGGTGGAAAAGGCGCTAGTGGTGCTTTTGGATTTGGCAAATCGCGTGCAAAATTATTACAAGAAAATAAAAGTAAAGTTACATTTTCTGATGTTGCTGGTATCGATGAAGCTAAACAAGAGCTTAGTGAAATTGTTGATTTCTTAAAAGACTCCAAAAAATACACTGATGTTGGAGCAAAAATTCCTCGCGGATGTTTGTTAATTGGATCACCTGGAACTGGTAAAACACTATTAGCCCGCGCCATTGCAGGTGAAGCTGGGGTTCCTTTTTTTTCAATCTCTGGATCAGATTTTGTAGAAATGTTTGTTGGCGTAGGTGCAAGTAGAGTTCGTGATATGTTTGAACAATCTAAAAAATCGGCACCTTGCATTGTTTTTATAGATGAAATTGATGCAGTAGGAAGACATCGTGGCTCAGGAGTTGGCGGGGGTAATGATGAACGCGAACAAACTTTAAACCAATTACTCGTCGAGATGGATGGCTTTTCTGATAATGAAGGAGTGGTGATAATCGCCGCAACAAATCGTCCCGATGTACTTGATCGCGCATTACTTCGCCCCGGAAGATTTGATCGCCAAATTACCGTTCCCAATCCCGATATTATTGGTCGTGAGCAAATTCTTGCAGTCCATATGAAAAAAATTACCTCTGCCAGTGATATTGACATTAAAACCATTGCTCGAGGAACTCCTGGTTTTGCGGGCGCTGATCTCGCCAATCTAATCAATGAAGGCGCAATAATGGCTGCTCGCTTTGGTCAAAAAATGGTCACAATGAAAAATCTTGAAGATGCTAAAGATAAAATCATGATGGGTGTTGAGCGCAAATCGATGATTATGCAGCAAAGCGAAAAAGTACTTACCGCTTATCACGAAGCTGGTCATGCGATTACAGCGATTAATTCACCGAATTCCGATCCAATTCACAAAGCTACTATAATTCCGCGCGGAAGATCTCTGGGCTTAGTAA
The DNA here is from genome assembly GCA_945901265.1 of Rickettsia typhi. GTDB lineage: Bacteria > Pseudomonadota > Alphaproteobacteria > Rickettsiales > UBA1997 > CAILUF01. Next base: position 6,572 of record CAMDJZ010000022.1, on the reverse strand, counting down.
TGCGCTTACCTGAAGTTGATCGTTTTTCAGTTTCACGCGTTAAACTTCTTGATGATTTAGTGGTTGCGATGGGCGGACGCGCTGCTGAAGAATTAATTTTTGGTTACGATAAAGTCACCACTGGAGCTAGTTCTGATATCGCCCAAGCAACTTCAATGGCCCGCAACATGGTTGTAAAATGGGGTTTAAGCGATAAGATTGGACCAATTGATCATGCCGAAGATGATAGTTCAAAATTATATCAAAGTAACAAACCATATTCTGAAGATACTGGAAAAATAATTGACGATGAAATTAAGCGATTCGTTGGCGAAGCTCTTACCAAAGCCAAAAAAATTCTTGATGATAAGAAGGATGATTTAGAAAAATTAGCTCGTAATCTTTTAGAATATGAAACATTAACTGGCGAAGAAATTAGTGACATAATTGCGGGTAAAGAAATTCGAAAAAAACTCAGCCCTGCAACTGCTGAGGCTCGATCGGGCTATATACCTAATTTTAGCGAAGATAATTAATTTATTTTTTTGTTAAACTAAAATTATTTTAAATTTCCCCGCATATTATAAAAATTCTTGCGCAATTAAAAAAATAAATAATAGTGATTAACAATAAAATTTGTTATATCTTATTTTTTTCAATAAAAACTATAAAAATTATGCAATTTGAAGTTAAAAAAAATATTTTACTTAAAGCTATCTCTGATGTTAATGGCGCAGTAGAAAAGAAAAATACTATTTCAGTTTTACAAAATATAAAAATTGATGCTCAAGATAATATGATAAATCTTTGTGCAACTGACATGGATATTCTAGTAAATTCTAACTTTGCTTGCGATAGAGTAAAAAGCGGATCGACAACCATTCCAGCGCAAATGTTTTTTGATATTATTCGTAAAATTCCTGATCAAAATATTACCATCAATCAAGAATCACCATCAATTCTGCAAATCAAAGCTGGTAAATCAAAGTATAATTTACCTTGCATTGATTCAAGCGAATTTCCAAATTTAAGCGAAGGCGAACTTGGCAATGAAACTGAAATTGAAGCTGATAAATTTGCGCGAATGATTGATAAAACTCGCTTCGCCATCTCTAATGACGAAACCAGATATTACCTAAATGGTTTATTTTTGCAGGCCTATAAATATGATAATATTAGCGAGCTGCGCAGTGTTGCAACCGATGGCCATCGCTTAGGAATTGCCTCGGTGCCATTTAATTTTACAGAAAATTTTGGGGTGATCATTCCTAAAAAATCAGTGAATGAAATTAGAAGAATTATCGATGGCTGTAAAACCATTAAAATCAAGGTTTCTCGGGTTAAAATAAAAATTATCGCCGATAATACAACTATAATTTCTAAATTAATTGACGGTGAATTTCCCGATTATGATAAAGTGCTTCCTAAAAATAATCCGCACTTAGTAAAAATTAACAAAAAGAATTTTTATGATTGTATTGATCGCGTTTCAACAGTTGCAAATGACAAGCATCGTTCAGTAAAATTAACTTTAGAAAATGGCAAAATTAATTTACAAGTTAATACCAGCGAAGGTTCTTTTGCTTATGAGGAATTGGATGTTGATTATAATGGCGATAAAATTGAGGCTGGATTTAATTCACGTTATTTGTTAGAAGTTATTGGTCAAATTGACAAAGAAGAATTAACGATTCGCTTTAGGGATGGCTCTTCCCCAGCATTAGTTGAAGCTGAGGATATGGGGGCAATGTTTGTGATCATGCCAGTTAGAATATAAATGAATTTTTTTATTTATAGCTAATGATGTTAAAATTTAAAATGCTAAATTAAGCAAAAATATTTGACGATTTCTTATAATTTACTTTTTTAAAAATTGTTAAGCGCAATCATGCCAAATCAATTCCTAATTAATAAATTAATTTTACAAAATTTTCGTAATTTTGAAAATCAAAAATTTATTTTTGATAATCAGCAAATTTTTCTTAGTGGCAAAAATGGCAGTGGCAAAAGCAATGTCCTAGAAAGCCTGACTATTCTTGGCCGGACTCCCTCTATAAGAAATAGCGATTTCGATGAAATGTTAAAAATTGACGCTCCCCAATTTAGTGTTTTTGGACAGGTAAGTGGTCATGATTTTATTGAAAAAATTTCTGTAAATTTTGTAGAAAATCCGAAAAAGAAAAATTTAGAAATCAACGGTGAATCGATAAATATCAAGCGTCAAGGCGATGTTAAAAATCACTTACCAAATTTTATTTTTTTAACTCCGCAACTCGAACAACTTTTTATTTCTGGTAAAGCTAATCGACGCACTTATCTCGATCATATCGTCGCAGATATTGATTTACTTCACCAAAATCGCCTTAATGATTATCAAAAATTACTACGCGAAAGATTATTAATTTTACAAAAATATCAACAACAATCTAGTTCAAAAAAATGGCTAGAAACTATTGAAAATAAAATCGTTGAAACTGCTATAGCTATTGGATCAGCAAGAATTGAAGCAATAGAATTTTTTAATAAAGCAATAAAATCTTTTGATTCAAATTTTCCTCAAACTACTTTGCAAATAATTGGCGATGTTGAGCAAGCCATTAACAAGCAGAGCTCTCTCCAAATTGAAAGTTTTTACCACGAAAAATTACAAAATAATCGCCAAGCAGATTTAGAAAATTTTAAGACTAATTTCGGAATTCATCGCAGTGATTTTGACGCGATTTTTTGTACCAAAAATCTTTCGGCAATTTTATCTTCAACTGGCGAACAAAAAGCAATTATGATTGCCATTACAATTGCTCGCGCCAAAATTTGTTCGCAATATCGTAATCAACCTACCATCCTAATTTTTGATGAGATAGTTTCGCATCTTGACGATAAAAGAAAAATTGACTTACTTAGTGAAATAGGAGCAACTAATTTACAATGTTTTTTTAGTGCAACTAATTTTGAGCTTGTGCCTTTTGAATTAAGAGGCAAAATATCAGAAATAAAAATTGATAATTCCTCAACTTAAATAAAATTTAATTTCATGAATAAAAATATTTTAGTTATTGGCAGTGGCGCTATAGCTTCATTTTATAGCGCATTTCTTGCAAAAAAAACTAAAATTACGATGCTTTGCCGAAGCGATTATGATGTTCTTAAGGCCAATGGCATCAAAGTTGAAAGCCATATCAAAAATTTACATTTTTATCCACAGGTAATTAAGCATTTAAATCAATATGATGATCAAGCTGACTATTTAATTATCGCCACCAAAGCGCTTCCTGAAATTGATTTAGTTGGCATGATTAAAGAATTAAAATTTCTTCCCCGTAACTTGGTTCTAATTCAAAATGGCATTCATATTGAAAAAAAACTTCATGAAAATTTTTCACAATGCAATCTAATTAGTGTTTTGGCCTTTGTGGCGGTTAGTCGAATTTCTAGCGGCATTATTAAACATTTTGATTATGGCAAATTAATTATTGGTAATTATCCAAATAAAATTAATGAAGATTGTCAGCAATTAATCGATTTATTTCGCGATTGCAATGTCGAGGTTGAAGCTAGTGAAAATATCATTGAACAGCGCTGGAAGAAATTAATTTGGAATGGTGCATTCAATCCGGTATCAGTATTGACGGGCGGTTACGACACTAAAAAATTATTAGACAATCCTTTTTGCAAAGATTTGTTGCAAAAAATTATGAAGGAAATTATAGCATTAGCTCGTCTTGACGGTTTTAATTTAGATGATAATTTAATTGATAAAAATTTTGAATTAACTTATAAAATGAAACCTTACAAAACAAGTATGCTCCTTGATTTTGAAGCAAAAAGACCGATGGAAATTGAAGCAATTCTTGGCAATGCCATAAGTTTTGCGGAAAGTAAATCGGTTACAACTCCATATTTATCAACGCTTTATGCCCTACTCTCTTGTTATTAAAAAAAGATTAATTCTTAACATTGCCTTTAATGCAATTCTGATAATTATTGCCTCAAAATCAATAGCTCAAGAAACAATTCCAGCAAGTGTAAATATATCTGAATCTCAAGGTAAGAGCTTGCCTAACAAGCCTTCGCCAAAAAATAGAACAGCTAGTCCAATTCTAAAAACAACCAATAAAAATTCTTCAAAATCAATTAACACCTCGATTACTTCTCCAACAAATCCTGCGCCAATAAAAACAAATTCTAACTCAACAGCTACAAACTCGGGCAATCCCCAACCTTCAGCGCCATCTCCGATCAAAGAAAATACAAATTCAAGTCCTGTAATTGCTTCGCTTCCAAGCCCAGTAATTAATAGCGCAATTAATAAAAACAATTCATCGCCTCCTGCGCAATTACCTGCGACAACCCCTAAAGAGCAAGTGCCATCACCCTCAACTGAAAATAAAAATACTACCGATAAAAATATTGCAACCGATACACCGACACCGCTTCAAGATAATAAAAATTTAAATCAACCTCAAGATCCAGTGAAAAACAATGCCCCTATTAATGCCCCTGTCAGCTCTACTATCAATGATGTAATTCCTAAAAAACCAATAAAAAAAACTAGAATAGCTAAAAAAATTAAAAAACTAAAATTAGCTCCAATCTCTAAAATAAAAACCCCGCAAACTGAGAATAAAAAATTTATTAACGAAAATGGTCGAAAAATTAATTCCGATTATTTTCTACAAATTATTCCTAAAAAAAGTTGCGATAATCTCACCAATACCGAATGTTTTCGTAGAGATCTCAAAAATGAAGAACCTTATTTTCACCGCACTATTGTTAGTATTTTCAACGGCCGAATTGTTGCTGAGCAATATTTCGCAACAACAAATGTTACTAAAAAGATTTTCTTAAAAGTTAGCAATGGTAATTATCAATTAACAACAACCAATGATAATTTAATTACCTTTTCAGTCGAAGACGGAAATGTTAAAGATCTTAATTTATTTTCTGGAAACATTTCTCGCGAAACTTTTACGCCCACTAAATGCGCAATTGCTGAAAAAAATTATGGCTTTTCTTTAGCTCACAACCAAAAACCAAAAATCAGCGAAACAAATTACTTTGCCAATAAAAATAATTTTGAAGGGGTGAGAAATTTAGTGATTTTTAGCAACATCGAAAATATAGAGAATCTAACGCTTCAAGATCTTATGGCCGTTGAAGTAAGGGCATATAATGATATTGCGCCAATCGAAAATTTAAATATCTGCAAAAGAGCTAAAAGCGATATTTTAGAAGTACGCGAAATCAGTAAAGCCGAATGTCGTAAACGTCAGGAATGCTTGATTCTATTGAATAGTAACCCTGATTTTCAAAATAAAATTATTGACGAATCATGCTTAGGTTATTTTGACAGTAAGCGTGGGGATTATGTTTCTTGTTCGCAACAAGATGATTGCGAAGACTTCGCCATTATCAAGGATTGTGAAGTAAAATTTATGGCCAGTAAATAATACCAAATTAATTAATTAAATTTGCTAATGTAAATTTAGCCTAGAGTTGAATTGCTTCACGGCAAATGAATTGCCGGATGCGCCAAAGGTTTATGCCAAATGTTTTTGCCAAAGGTTTCTATTATAAATTTTATCTTCTTTAACAAGATAAATTCGTTCGCAAATTTTTAGTTAAAATTCATTTGAACTCCTAAATATTGCTAAACTATAATCATAAGCAAAAAGTTTGCTAATTATTTAAAATAAAATTTCAAGTGAAATTTATACTTTAAAAAAAAATATTTTTTTTGTTGACATTTGAAACAATTCTAAAATAGTTAGTTTTAAGAAAAACTAAGTTTTTTAATTACTACCAATTAAAACTAAAATAAAGTTGTAAAACATGCACAATTACAAAGTAAATAATTTTCTCAATAAAACATTTAGCAAATTTAGCGACATAGGAATATCTTCTGTGAAAATTGATGAAGAATCCAACAAAATTCACTCACAAAGCAGTGAAAAAACTTTTAAAATTTTACAATTATCTTTAAAAACAATCTGCTTGTTTTCTTTTATACCCTATGCTTTACTGGGCATGTTTTACATTGATAAAAGCTTCATTTTTATACCCTGCTTAGTAATGGCTTTGGCAACCGTTCTTTTGGCTATGTTTTCGGCAGTAAAAATTCAAATTTTACAGGAAAATCTTCAAAATAAAATTGCTAATATTACCAATAGTCTTGAGGATTTTATTAATCAGAATCAAAGAAATATTGCTGATATTAAAGGTATCGACGTTCTTGAGCAATCAATTAAAAATCAAGATAATGATTATGTTTTATCTGCAGATTTTATTGCCGATTCTTTAATAAAAGGTGGCGCGAAAATTAATACTCAGCCAAGCCCTAAATCAATCAATGACAAGCTTATCTTCACTAAATCACCAACCGAAACACATTCTGAGCTAAGATAATAATTAAAACTCTAAAGAGCCTACAAAAGTTTCCCTTAGTTATTCCGAGGTAATAAAATATTGGGCGATAAAACACCTTAGCAATTATTTTCTATATAGTTTCGTAATAAATATTTCGCTAAAAAAATTCTTAAAATTTGCTAAATTTTCTGCGTTTAAAAATAACAATAAAAGAACTAAAATCGCTTCAC
>CAMDJZ010000021.1 GCA_945901265.1 Rickettsia typhi | reverse complement strand
CTAAAAATTTGAGGAAAATCTGAAGATTTAGAGAGGGGAAGGTGAATGTGAAATGAAAATCAGAATAACGCGAGACGCCCCAATTACTAGCGTTTCGCGAGATACTCTCTGGCTGATAATCTTGGTTAGAGACTATGTTTTTTTGGTATTATGGCGGACAGGGTGAGATTCGAACTCACGGTACATTGCTGCACGGCAGTTTTCAAGACTGCTGCCTTAAACCGCTCGGCCACCTGTCCATAATTTATTAAAGCTTAAATTACTTTTACTTGAAATAATAAATTTTAGTTAACTCTAGTTTTAGTTAACTCTAGTTTTAGTTAACTCTTCTTAATTTAAGTTTTGTAAGTAAACAAACATTTGCTTAACTTTATTTTTAAAAAATAATTCAACAAGAGTTTTTTTAAAAAAATTGTAAAAATATTTTATAAAAATTGTTACTTTATAAAATAATTATTATTTACTAGTTTCTTCTTTAGCTTTTAACAAGTCTTGTTGAAAATTGTTGTTTAATGTTAATGCCCCTATAAAATAATTATTATTTACCAGTTTCTTCTTTAGCTTTTAACAAGTCTTGTTGAAAATTGTTGTTCGATGTTAATGCACCTGTGATTAATAAGGCTAGTCTTCTTCCGCCATCAATATCGTGCGGGAAGTGCATACCAACTAAAACGCGATGTTGAGCAATTTCTTCGGCAATAATTTTTAATTTTTCATATTTTTTAGGATATATCATCCCCAAAACATGAGCATAAATATAGCTACCCGTGGTATGTCCGCTTGGATATGCATAGCCTTTGCTTGGCGAAATAAGCATTTTGATTCTATTATCGCTGAGATAAGGTCTGGTAGTTTTAAAATGATTTTTAAAATCATCAGTAATTGTAATTGAAGTATCAGTGACATTTCTAAGTAATGCAAATAATTGCGGATTATTTTTTGGATTTGCGGAAATATTAGCCTTTTTCATTAAGGTAAGGGCGGTAAAATTTTTTTCTTGAGCAGAAAGTTCAAGTTCTTCAATATCAATTTTGCTTTGAATTGCGAGTATTTTATTTACTTCATTTTTGTATTCTTTACTGGTCCTTGAAGGTGGCGGATTGATTAAATTAAAAGGAAGGTTTTTGCTAGAAAAATAAGGCTGAGCTTGACATTCATATCCTGATAAAATTATTAAAAAAAATAGCAAATTAATTGCCCAATTAATTGGTGAATGTGATAATTTAGCGATAAATAATTTCATAATTTTGTATAAATTTATTAAAAAAATTTTGTTGAAAAACAACTTCAAGTTTATGAAGATGAACTTATGAAAATTAAATTCAACTAAAATGAACGATATAAAAAATTCTGAAAAAAATTCTGATTTAAAAAATAATAATCAGATAAAATTTAAAAAAAATCCGCGTAGTTTATCGCGACTCTTAGCTTTGCAGATATTATTTACCGATGATTTTTTTAAAAATGGTAGCGACATAACATTAATAAAAAATGAATTAATAGAGAATTATACTTTGCATGAAGAGCATGAGCCTATAAATTTAACCGATATGATTGAAGATAAATTTATTGATCAATTGGTTTATGGTGTTAAAGAAAATTTTGAAGAATTTGATCAAAAAATTGCCGGTTTTTTGCAAGCTAAATATAGCCTTGAAACGCTTGATAGTGTTGAACTGCAGATATTTCGTTTAGCAATGTTTGAATTAAAATTTTTAATCGAAATTCCAACTAATGCAATTATTAATGAATATGTAAATCTTGCTGGTGGATTTTTTATAGAAAAGAAAATTAAATTTATAAATGGACTCATTAATTCCTTAGCTAAAGAGTTGCGCAAAGCTTGAATTGACTTTTTTATCAGCTAAGTTAAATTTTAAAAAAAATCTTAAAAAAATATGCCAAAGAGAACTGATTTAAAAACTATTTTAATTATCGGGGCTGGTCCAATAGTTATTGGACAAGCTTGTGAGTTTGATTATTCTGGAACGCAAGCCTGTAATGCACTTAGAGCTGAAGGTTATCGCGTGATATTAATAAATTCAAATCCTGCGACGATTATGACCGATCCTAACATCGCTAATCGTACTTACATCGAACCAATTACTGTAGAAATTGTCGAGGAAATAATTCGCAAGGAAAAGCCCGATGCAATACTGCCAACCGTGGGCGGGCAAACTGCCTTGAATTGCGCTTTAGCTCTAGAAAAAAATGGTATTTTGAAAAAATATAATGTTGAACTTATTGGTGCTTCGGTTGAGGCTATAAAGAAAGCTGAAGATCGCGCTTTATTCCAAAAAGCTATGGAAAAAATTGGCTTGGATACGCCAAAAAATGCCATAGTTCATAATATGGAAGAGGCGATGTTAGCGCTAGATAAGGTTGGCCTGCCAGCTATTATTCGTCCATCATTTACGATGGGTGGTGCAGGTGGGGGAGTTGCTTATTGTCTAGAAGAATTTAATCAAATTGTTGCTTATGGTTTAAGTATTTCTCCGAATCGTGAAGTGTTAATCGATGAGTCTATTATTGGCTGGAAGGAATATGAAATGGAAGTTGTTCGTGATAAAAATGATAATACAATCATTATTTGCTCGATTGAAAATATTGACCCTATGGGGGTTCACACGGGAGATTCCATTACAGTTGCTCCAGCATTGACATTGTCAGATAAGGAATATCAAAATATGCGCAATGCTTCAATTGCAGTATTGCGAGAAATTGGCGTTGAAACCGGTGGATCAAATGTCCAATTTGCGGTCAATCCTAAAGATGGTAGAATGACGGTAATTGAAATGAATCCACGAGTTTCTAGATCTTCTGCTCTTGCCTCAAAAGCTACTGGATTTCCAATTGCCAAAGTTGCTGCTAAATTGGCGGTTGGATTTACTCTAGATGAAATTAAAAATGACATTACTTCGGGTTCAACTCCTGCTTCATTTGAACCAACCATTGATTATATTGTAACTAAAATTCCTAAATTCACTTTTGAAAAATTTAAAGGCAGTGAAAATATTTTATCAAGCTCAATGAAATCAGTAGGTGAGGTTATGGCGATCGGGAGATCTTTCTTGGAAAGTCTTCAAAAAGCTTTGCGCTCCTTAGAAAGTAATTTAAGCGGTTTTGATGATTTTAAAATTAATGTTGAGGATCCGCAACAACGAAAAAAAATTATCAGTGAAAAATTAAAAATACCTACATCAAACCGATTGTTAATTGTTGCGCAAGCTCTTCGCGAAGGTTTATCGGCGCAAGAAATTAATGAAATTTGTGGTTATGATTTATGGTTTATTGAACAAATTAACGAAGCAATTTTAGTTGAAAATAAAATAAAAAAAGAAGGGTTGCCCAAGGATTTTGAAGGCTTTAAAGCTTTAAAGAAAATGGGTTTTTGTGATAAGAGACTGGCAAAATTAAGCGGACATAGTGAAAAAGAAGTTCGTGAATTGCGTCGTCAATTACATATTCATCCAGTTTATAAAAGGGTTGATTCCTGTTCAGCAGAATTTGATTCTTCAACCTCATACATGTATTCAACCTACGAATGAAATATCTATCTTATCGAGCTAATAATGCCAAGCGTTATGATCAAATGTTTATCGAAGAAGTTGCGGTTGCAGATATTGCGCATGCGGTTGGAACTCCTTTTTATTGCTACTCAGCAAAAAATTTAAGAGAAAATTTTTTAGAATTTAAAAATAAAATTGAGGCAAAAAATTCTGATCATAATTCTGATCATAATTCTGGGCAAAATTTTAAGGATTACAAAATTTGTTACGCCATCAAAGCTAATTTTAATTTGCATTTAGTAAAAATTTTAGCAGAGTTGGGAGCTGGTATTGACGCTGTTTCGGCAGGAGAAATTTTTGTGGCATTGCAAGCTGGCGTAAATCCAAAAAAAATTGTTTTTGCTGGCGTTGGAAAGACTCGTGAAGAAATTCAATTTGCATTACAAAATGGCGTTGAAGAATTTTCCGTAGAATCCAAAGCTGAGATGTTCTTGCTTAATGAAATAGCCATGGGGTCAAATGTTAAGGCAAAATTTTCTTTACGAGTTAATCCTAATGTTGACGCTCAAACCCATCATAAAATTTCAACTGGTAAAAAAGGCGATAAATTTGGAGTTGATATTGAGCAAGCTCTTGATTTATATCTTACTGCTTCCAAGTTGCCCGGATTAGAGATTCATGGAATTGCCATGCATATTGGCTCACAAATTACTGCAATTGAGCCATTTGCGGATGCTTTTAAAAAAATGCGCGAATTATTTTTTAATCTTCAAAAACTTAAAATTAAAATTCACAGCCTTGATTTTGGAGGTGGCATTGGTATTTTATATAAAAATGAAAAAACAATTTTGCTTGATGATTATGTTAAATTACTTAAAGAAATTTGCGGTGATTTAGATGTTAAAATCGTAATTGCTCCCGGACGAGCGATTGTTGGAAGCGCTGGATTGTTGGTGGTTAAGACGTTATTTTTAAAACCAACTGCTTTAAAAAACTTTATTGTTATTGATGGAGCAATTAATGATCTAATGCGCCCTGGACTTTATGGTTCATATCATGAAGTCTTGCCAGTTTTTAAAAGATTAGGTGATAAAAAAATTTTTGATTTTGCTGGTCCAGTATGTGAAAGTACGGACATATTAGCACAACAACGATTTTTAGTTGAGCCTAAAGTTGATGATCTATTTGTTTTTTGCAGTGCTGGAGCTTATGGTTCATCAATGTCTAGTGAATATAATTTTCGTAAATTAGTTCCAGAAATTTTAGTTGATGGTAAAGAATTTAGAGTGATTAGAAGACGTCCATCTTACGAAGATATGCTCAAACTATATCAGATAAATTAACTTATGACTAAAAAAATTCTTATCGCTAAAATCAATAGCGCACATGGTATTAAAGGCGATGTCAATATAACTATTTTTTCAAATGACATTACTAATTTTGAAAAATATCAATTATTTGATGAACAAGATCAGTCAATAAAATTAAAAATTATCAGCAAGAAAAATTTAGCTTCTTATAATTCCTTGGGTGATGCGCAGGTAATTGCTAGGATTGAAAATATTAGCGATCGTAATTCTGCAGAAAAATTACGTAATTTACAAATTTATACTAATCGCGCTGAGTTTATAAAAACCAAAAAAAATGAATTTTATATTGTTGATTTAATTGGCCTGAAAGTACTCGATAATCAAAAACAAAATATCGGAAAGATTAGTAATGTCTTGCATCACGGTGCAACGCCAATTATAGAAGTAACCTTTGATGAAAATTTTATTCCCGATGGTTATCAACAAATTGATTCTTTTGCTTTTACCAATGATTTTTTCCCCGAGATCGATGTTGAGATTGGCTTTGTATGTTTAATGCCCTTTCCAAAGGTGATCTAAATTAATATCTTGAACGTGATGCCTTACTAATGTTGCGCAGAGTCTTTCCTAAATTCATTTGAATTAAAAAGCTGAATTAAAAAACTTGTTTCCAATATTTTACTTCATTAAAAATTATTTTATTGCACTTCTATGGATTATTAAAATAACAAACCGAATCTTCTTCATTATTATTTTTTAAATTATTGCATCTTTTTTGCAATTCAACGAGATCATTTACCAATGAATTACGAATATTTTGAGCAATTAATTTTGTTAAATTATTTTCAACATAATTTTGTGAAACGTAAGTACCAAAGCGACTGAGAGAAACATCATAATTATCGCTAATTTCAACTCTCCCCTTTGTTATTTCTTGCATATTTTCACTATTTCTTAATTCGTAATTTACGCCTAAGGTGATTTTATTTCGACCCGATGCTCCAGTGGTGGTAATGAAGGTTGGAGTTGATGATTGGGTAAGTTTAAGAATTAAAAAATATTTACTTTGTGCTTTAATGTGATCAGGATTAAGTAAGTCATAAAGATTATTGCGCAGCTGTTGCGATAATTCTGTGCGATCTTTTTTTATTCTTATTCCAGCTAATTCATGAGATAAGGATGTGCTTAAATTTTGATCTTTGTAAACCACTTGCAATCCGCAAGCGCCAAGACTGCAAATGGTTATAATTGCAAATAATTTCTTAAATATTTTTGTTTTTTTGGGCATATTTTAAAGCTTCTTTGAGATAAGCAACAAACAATGGATGAGCTTGAAATGGTTTAGATTTTAATTCGGGATGAAATTGTACGCCAACAAAAAATGGATGATCAATCACCTCAATAATTTCTGGTAATTTTCCATCTTGTGAAATTCCTGAAAAATTCATTCCGGCTTTTTCAAATTGTTTTTGGAAATTAATATTTACCTCGTAGCGATGACGATGTCTTTCGCTGATAATTTCTTTTTGATAAATTTTATGAGCCAAAGAAGATTTTCGAATATTGCATTTATATGCTCCAAGACGCATTGTTCCCCCTAAATCATCGCCTTTAATTTTATTTTTTTTACCAGTTTTATCTTGCCATTCATGCATCATTCCAACAACGAACGAACCTTTTTTACTGATTTCGCTTGAGGTTGCGTCGCTTATTTTTAAAACATTGCGAGCAAATTCGATCACCGCCATTTGCATACCAAAACAAATGCCTAGATAAGGAATTTTATTTTTACGAGCATATTCAATCATGCTAATTTTTCCTTCTGTTCCATCCGATCCAAAACCACCAGGAACCAAAATCCCATGAATATTTTTTGGTAAATTTTGAGTTTTATGACGGGCATTAATCCACAAAATATTAACTTTAATTTTCAAATCAAAACCACCATGATCCAAAGCTTCCAGTAATGATTTATAAGAATCGTGATAGTCAATATATTTACCAACAATAGCAATGTTAAGTTCGAGACGCGGATTATCAATTGCATCTTTAATACTTTTCCATTTTGAAAGATCTAATTTTTTACTATGTGCAATTTTAAAAAATTTTAAAATTTGTTTATCTAATCCTTGGGCGTGATAAACCATCGGTACTTCGTAAATGCTTTTAACATTCGGTGCGCCTATAACTGATTCTAAAGGAACCGAACACATTTGCGCAATTTTTTCTAAATGATTTTTGCTAATTTCTCTTTCAGCGCGACACAAAATAATGCTTGGCTGAATGCCAATTGAGCGAAGCTCTTTAACGGAATGTTGGGTTGGTTTGGTCTTTAATTCACTAGCACACTCAATGAATGGTAAAAGAGTCAGATGAACAAAAGCACAATCATTTGGTAAATCATAAGCCAATTGACGAATTGCTTCAAAAAAGGGCAGGGCTTCAATATCGCCAACTGTTCCGCCGATTTCGCAAAGCATAAAATCGACATTTTTACAATCATTGAGAATGAATTTTTTGATGAGATCAGTAACATGAGGAATTACTTGGACAGTTCCACCAAGATAATCGCCTTTTCGCTCTTTGGAAAGAAGATCTGCATAGATTTGTCCCGCAGTAACATTATCAGATTTTTTAGTATCAACTCCAGTGAACCTCTCATAATGGCCAAGATCAAGATCAGTTTCTGCGCCATCTTCTGTAACAAAAACTTCGCCATGCTGGGTTGGACTCATTGTTCCTGGATCGATATTAAGATAAGGATCTAGTTTACGTAATCTAACGCTATAGCCTCTCGCTTGTAGTAATGCACCAATTGATGCTGAAGCAAGTCCTTTTCCTAATGAAGAAACAACTCCGCCTGTTATAAAAATGAATTTAGTCATTTCTAAAAAAATAAGTTATTGATAAATGTTAGCTTTTAATAAAAGTTAATTTATTTAATCAGTTTTATTTGCCAATCATAATTCTATCAACCAATTCTTTAATGGTTGGAATAAAGCCATTGGCATAAAATTCATCAGTTGCAAAACGATATGCGCTATGACCTGAAAACATTAATTGATTTTCAATATTAGACCCCAAACGCACATCTTGCAAAGTTTTTTGAATACAAAAGCTTCGTGGATCAGCCTTACGACCTGTTGTATATTCCATTTCTTCCTTATCCGACCAATTACTAAATCGACATTGACTTAAACAGCCCATGCAATTTATTTGATCAGTTAAAATTTGTTGAGCTTTTGATTTATCGACAAACATCAAAGTATCGTCAGGAGTTTTCATCCCTTCGCTAAAGCCTTTTTTAATCCATTCATCAACTTTAATTTTATCATTTGATTTGATATAAACTTGTCGACCTCTTTGGCCAAAGGCAATCGCGCTATCGAAATTATCATCGGATTTTGTGCGATATTCAACTTGATGAATTTCACGTTCTTTTAATTCGCGAATAAAATTATTTTCAATTGCTGAAGAATAAAAACCAGTTGGACTAAAGCGATTGAGATAAACATCGCCCTCTTTGAGAGTTCTTAATTTTTGTTTCCACTCATCGGGAACCGGATATTCCTTGGTTAAAATTGGTCGAGTTCCAAATTGAAAAACAATTGGACCAATTTCAGGATTATCAAGCCAATGTTCAAATTCTTTAAGGTTCCAAACGCCTCCTGCCATAATAATTGGCACGTCATTTAAACCAACTGAATTCATGAAAGAACGAATTTCAGCAACACGCGGATAGGGATCTTCATATGCGTTAGGATCTTCAGCATTTGATAAGCCATTATGACCGCCAGCGCGCCAAGGACATTCATAAACAACTCCACCCAATAGATCCTTAGCTTTGTGATAACTTCTTTTCCATAAGGCGCGAAAAGCACGCATCGAGGAAACAATGGGATAGTAGTAGACGCGGTATTTTTCAGCAATCTCGCCTAAACGATAAGGCATACCTGCACCGCAAGTTATTCCGTGAATTAAACCTTTTGCCCCATCTAAAATTCCGTGCAAGACCCGTTCAGCACCACCCATTTCCCAAAGAACATTCATGTGAATTCTTCCAAGATTTCCAGAAATATCGTGAGCAATTTTAGCTTGGGAAATTCCGCCTTTAATCGAGTAAGCGATAAGCTCCTCGTGACGTAAACGTCGAGTATGTTCTTTAAAAACCAATGGATGATATTTATGATTTTCATCAATGTAATCGGCATTTACACCTGAAAAAGTTCCAACTGCCCCAGCTTTTGCAAAATGCCCAGCGGTTACGCCATTAGTAATGCCAACACCTTTTCCGCCTTCAATAATTGGTAAGGTTTCAATTCCTGAAATTGAGAAAGATTTAATATTTTTTAGCAATTTAAAACTCCAAGATTTTTAATGATATCAAGAATTCCAATATTTAGTTAAGATTTTTTTGGAAAAAATTGATTTAACAAAATTATTTTAATTTTTAAAAGATTTCTTTTTTAAAGTTTTGAATCTAAATTTCTTGTAAAAAATATGCAAATGATTTTTAAAATTGAAAATAAATATTGTTAAAAAGTAATGAAAATTAATATTCCAGAATTTAGCGTTTCACAATTCTCTCGTGCAATAAAATCTGCAGTTGAAGATGCTTTTGGGTATGTTAGAATTAGAGGCGAAATTACTGGATTTAAAAAAGCAAATAGTGGTCATTTATATTTCTCGCTTAAAGAAGAAAATTCGATAGTTGGTGCGGTATGCTTTCGAAATTCTGCGCAAAATTTAAATTTTGAAATTGCTGATGGTTTACAAGTTTGTGTTTCGGGTAAAGTTACGACTTTTGAAGGTCGATCAAATTATCAAATAATTATAGAAAAAATTGAAATAGCTGGGCTTGGAGCAATACTAGAAATGCTTGAAAAGCGTAAACAAAAACTTGCTAATGAAGGCTTGTTTGATGTTACATACAAAAAATCTCTTCCATATTTTCCAAGAATTATTGGCGTAATAACTTCAGCCTCGGGAGCGGTTATTGAAGATATTAAAAATCGCATAAATGCCAGATGTCCTACAGCAATATTGCTTTATAGCGTAACAGTGCAGGGTGAAAAAGCTGTTAGTGAAATTTGTGGAGGGATAAAATATTTTAATTCGCTTAAACAAAATCGCCCTGATATTTTAATTATTGCGCGAGGTGGTGGATCATTTGAGGATTTGATAATTTTTAATGATGAAGAATTAGTGCGCTGCGCATTTAAAAGCGATATACCAATAATTTCAGCAATTGGACATGAGACCGATCATTGTTTACTTGATTTAGTAGCAGATGTTCGTGCTCCTACTCCTTCAGCAGCTGCGGAGATTGCAACAATAGTTTTAAGTGATGTAAAAAATCAAATATTCAATCTTGATCAAAGATTAAATATTTTGCTAAATAAGTTTTTTGTCGAAAATTTTAATCATATAAACAATCTTTCACGCTTTATTGTGAGCCCAAAAAATATGCTTTCTCAACAGCAAAAAAATCTTGAAGAGATTCATAAAAAAATTACCTTTTTGCTTGATAATTTTATCGCCAATAAAATTAGTAAAATTAATAATTTTAGAATTTCTCCACAATTTATTGTGCAAAAAATTAATTATCATAATCAGCAAGTTGATAATCAATTTCTAATAGTATTCAGAAGGCTTGAAAGCTATGTTTTGCAAAATGAAACTGCATTTAAAAATTTGCAAAAATCATTAACAACCAATCATTATCAAAATATTTTGAAGCGCGGTTTTGTTTTAATAAAAAATTCTCAAAATCAACTTATTGATTCGGTTTCTAAAATTCAAAAAGATCAATTGATTAACATTGAATTTGGTGATGGTAAAGCGCAGGCAAAAATTTATTAAGATTCATCATTAATTATTTTTAAAACTTGTTGATGAAGTTCCTTGCTTGAACAAGCTAATAATTTGGCATTATGCTGAAGCTTCAAATCTTTACCCTGCCAATCGCTAATCGTAGCATTTGAATTTTTAAGCAAAGGTATATGGCTAGCAAAATCATAAATTTTTAATTCAGGTTCGATGATAATGTCTACAAAACCCATAGCTAAGCATGCGTAGGAGTAGCAATCTCCGCCATAAATTGCTCCACCTAATCTTTGATATTTTGTTTGCTTGCAAATTTTTTCTAAAATGTTTGCATCATCACCACGAAAAAAAACTGGCGAACTGGTGCATAAAACTGCTTGAGAAATTTCTTGGCAATTTCGAGCAAATATTCTTTTATCATTAAACCAACTGCCATGTAATTTATTATCACATTCTTGCTCAATGCCAATCCAGCGTTCATTGTTAATTGGCTGATTCATTGCTCCAATTAGCACTTTATAATTAGGCAATAACAAATTTTGATCTATTATGTTATTTTTATTAATTGTAATTGACAGTGATTGTATATTATTTGAATCTACTAAATTATCTTGTTTTTTTGCAAAAGCTATTAAATTGCCAAAGATTGGTCTTCCAACTATAAAAGAAGAGGTTCCATCAATTGGATCAATAATCCATAAATATTCTGCATCAATTTGATGATCACCAAATTCTTCACCGATAATTCCGTGATTAGGATATTTTTTTATAATTGCTTCACGAATTTTTTCTTCAATTTCGCGGTCGGCAATTGTAACGGGTGAATCATCTTCTTTGGCAATTTCTTGTAAAATTTTTTGATCGTTAAGGCGGTAATAGCGCTTAGATACATCAGTTGCAATATCGCAAAGTTGATGAGTAAATTTTAAAATTTCTTGATAAAACATTTAAAAAAAAATAAAGTGAAAGTTAAATTTGAAAGGTTAAGTTAAATATAAAAGACTTAAATTTTCAAATTAAATTTTATCACATGAAAGAAAGAATTGCAATTATTGCTGGATATCGTTCCCCAATGACTAAAGCTTCAGGGGCTCTTAAAAATGTTAGCGCAAGCGATTTAGGAGCAAGAATTGTTCGTGAAGTTTTATTGCGCAGTAAAATTGATTTCAACAAAATCGATGAGGTTATTATTGGCAATGTTGCCCAACCAGCTGATTCGGCAAATATAGCGCGAGTAATCGCCATGAAAGCTGGATTGCCCAAACATATTCCAGCATTTAGTGTTCATCGCAATTGCGCGTCAGGTATGGAAGCTTTTACAAGTGCGATGTCTAAAATTCAAAATGGCGAAGCTAAAATTATTTTGGCTGGCGGTGTTGAGTCGATGAGTAATATTCCACTTTTTTATGGCAAAAAAATGACCGAAATTTTTTCTCAATTATCTAAAGCTAGAAGTTTTGGTGAAAAAATTAATGTCATTAAAAATTTCCGCTTATCAATGCTTCAGCCTGTTGTTGGAATTATGCAAGGTCTTACTGATCCAATTTCGGGATTAATTATGGGTTGCACTGCTGAAAACATAGCACGAGATTTCAATATCTCAAGAAATCAACAAGACGAATTTGCTTTGCGTTCCCATTTTTTGGCAAGTAGAGCAATCGCTAATGGTATTTTTCGCCAAGAAATAATTCCAGTTTTCAATAATGATGAAAAAAATTCTTTAATGATCGAAGAAGATGAGGGTATTCGCAAAGATCAAAAAATTGAAGATTTACAAAAACTAAAACCATATTTCGAAAAAAATACTGGTAGTGTAACTGTTGGAAATTCTTCGCAAATTACCGATGGTGCATGTTTTGCAATATTGATGCCGGAGAGTTTAGCCAAGCAAATGTCGACTGAAATTGGTGGAGAAATTTTAGGTTACTTACGTGATTTTGCATATGCAGGAGTTGAGCCATCGCGAATGGGGCTCGGTCCGGTATTTTCAACACAGAAATTATTTGCGAAAACAAATTTAACATTTGATGATATTGATTTAATCGAACTTAATGAAGCTTTTAGCGCGCAAGTTTTAGGTTGCATTAAAGCCTTTTCATCAACTCAATTTTGTAAAGAAAATTTTAATATTGATAAACCTTTGGGCGAAATCAATCTCGATATTGTTAATGTTAATGGCGGAGGAATTGCTCTTGGTCATCCTGTTGGCATGTCGGGAGCAAGAATTATCATGCATCTTCTTCGTGAATTGCGCAGAAGAGGAAAATATCGCGGACTTGCCACTCTCTGCATTGGTGGTGGCCAAGGTGGATCATGTATTGTTGAAACTAGTTAAAAAATATTTTTTTTGTCAATAGCTATTGTAATTTGTTAGCGATAGTTTTTTTATTGATAAATAAATTAAAACATTGCAAAATTATATTTCTTAAATTCCATTATTAATTTAAAATAAAAATTATGAATATTAATAAAATTAGCCTTGGAAGTGATGCTCCAAATTATGTTAATGTAATCATTGAAGTGCCAATGAATGCCGATCCTGTAAAGTACGAAATGGATAAGGAAAGTGGGGCGATTTTTGTTGATCGTTTTATTGCTACGCCAATGTATTACCCATGCAATTATGGCTTTATTCCCCACACATTATCGCAAGATGGTGATCCAGCGGATGTATTGGTTATCAGTGATTATCCGATTGTTCCAAATGCTGTGATTTCTGTAAAGCCAATTGGAGTTTTAATTATGGAAGATGAGAAGGGTATGGATGAAAAAATTCTTGCCGTTCCAGCAAAAAAACTTAATTCAATTTATGAAAAAATTGAAGATATCTCTGAATTGCCAGAGGGTTTAGTTAATAAAATCAAACATTTCTTTGAGCATTATAAGGATTTAGAAAAAGGCAAATGGGTTAAAGTAAAAAATTTTGAAGGTTCGCAATCAGCTAAAAAAATTATTAGCGAAGCCATTGAAAGAGCTAATGTAATTTCCAATTAAAAAATAATAAATTTAGTAAAATATTTTTGAGTTAATATTCCTTAAAAAATTAAGCTCTATTTGAGTAAGGTTATGGCTTTCAAGGATTTTAGTTAAGAAGATGAAGCTTAATTTATTAACGCTCAAATAAGGCATTTTATTGGAAATATTATAAGACCAAATCTCATATTTAAATATTCTTAAATATTTTGAGTTTGATTAAATAATCTATCGGGATCTTTGATTTCTTTCTATGAGTGCAAGATATCTGTCAAGATGAGGAAATGGAAGTCTAGGTCTATTATTATAATTAGCTCGATTAAATAAAGAGAGTTGCCCATGAGTTATTCTTTCTAGACTAGTTTGTCGAATATTTGGTGAAGTTGTAGGTTTTAAATTTACAGGGTAAGGTGAGGGTGATGATGAAGATTTGGGCAGTGGGTCATTTTTAACTATCTTAAAATCTTCATCATATTTAAATAAAAAGGTCAAATCCTTTATGAATTGATTAAATTTATCTTCTGAAGAATTTATTTTATCATCGTAAAATTTTTGAAAAACTTTATTAATTGATTCTAATTCTAACAAATTAAGAGTTGAAAGAGAATCAAAAAACCTAGCAAATATTTTTTTATCTTGATCGTTAAGATTTACTAAAGAGTTGCTTCGATCTAATTCATTCATCACAAGCAAAACATACTTTACTTTATTTTCCAAGAAAGATGCTTGATTCGAAAGTAGTGTTGTTGTGTGCAATTTATTCTTAATTAAAATAGCATTGATAACATTGCAAAAAATGGAACTAAAAGGTAAACCAGGAATGCTGCTAATAGAGTGATCATTCTTAATCATTAAGGTGGTAATGCCAGTAGAAGAATTTTTATAATTACAAATAACTTTATAATTTCTAGGGTCATGGGGATCGTTTCGGCATGCTTCATTTTTTATTTTTATTGCTTCTCTTATTTTTTCGTTGATGCCAAGCTGAGTAAGTCTTTCGTTTATAAATTTAGGGTTGATTTTTTCAAAGGCTTTATTAAGTGATAATAGATTTGGAG
Organism: Rickettsia typhi; assembly: GCA_945901265.1. GTDB lineage: Bacteria > Pseudomonadota > Alphaproteobacteria > Rickettsiales > UBA1997 > CAILUF01. Next base: position 7,652 of record CAMDJZ010000021.1, on the reverse strand, counting down.
TTGAGTCTAAAATTTCGTTAAAAGCGCAAAGAATGTTTGTAGGTGTTAAAAATTTATGTTCTATTTTCGATGATAAAAGAGTTAAATCATACATTAATAAATATTGCATATCATTAAGCGGTGAGTTGTTTTTAATAGATTTTAAAATATTATAAATGTCTTTTTGTTGAATTTCATAACTTGATGACATTGATAGATATTTATGAATAAAATCTATAAATTCATCCGATGATATACTGAGATTTGGCTCTATATTTGGCAACTCATCATTGGTAATTAAATTTTTTTGTATTAATATTTTAGCTAATTCATGATCTTTGTTTATCATTAAAATATTTTTAATAGTTAATAAAAAATGTGTACTAACTAACATTTAAAAATAAAAAAAAATTACGCAATATGTTTTGAAATAAGATGTTTTTTATAACACAGTTAAATAAACTAATTTATAACTAAAAGTGATTTAACTATTTTATTATTTTTTTGGGAACGCAGATCAGAATGGCTGAGACGCCAATGGGAGGTTTTAAAAATTTGGATATTTTGATATCGATAAAAAAAATAATTTTAAAAATAAAATTGAAAAAATTATTATTTACCGAAATGTCGTTTTTAATTTTTAATTTAAAAATTTTTGTAATTTTGCGGAAGAATAAAATGGGAATAAATAGTAAAAAATTAAAATAGTAACTTTCAACTATTTCAAAATTATTTTGCTGAATTATGGCTCGCAGATCTTTAATTTTGTAGCGTCTATAGTGCATATTAATATCATCATGTTTACTCCATAATACGCTAAAACAAGGAGCGGTAATTATAATTTTGCCATCATCTTTAATGATTCTTCTCATTTCTTTTAATGCCAAATTATCATCGGCAATATGCTCAATAACATCAGTGGCAATGATAGCATCGAAATTATTATCTGGAAAATTATTTTTACAAATATCGCCAATAATAACATTTCCTAAATTTTTCTTTTCGATAAATTTTTTTGATAAGGGATTAATATCAAAGCCAAGGTAATTTTTAAAGCCCAGCTTTTTTAACAAGCGAAGATTTCCGCCCGAGCTACTGCCAATATCAAGAATTTTTGCGTTGGAATTTAATTTGAATTTATTTAAATAACTTTCAAATAATTCTCTTCTTACAACAAACCACCAGTGCTTTGCTTCAATTGATGATTCTATTTCATAAACATCATTTTCCATATTTATTCTTTGTATTTTGAAGGTTTTATAATTTCTTCGGCGATGTAAAGAGGACGATTTTTAACTTCTAAAAATATTCTGCCAATATATTCGCCAATAATGCCGATAAAAATAAAATTTAATCCACCTAGAAATAAAATTATACTCATCATTGAGGCATATCCCGGAACGCCTTGATTATAAAAAACTTTATTAATAATTATAAAACATCCATATAAAAAACTAAAAAAAGAAACAATTATTCCACAATAAGTTATCAATCTAATTGGAAAAGTTGAAAACGAAAAAATACCATCGAGAGCATATTTTGTAAGTTTAGAATAATTAAATTTGGAATGACCATTCGATCTTTTTGGTCGATCAAATTTAATTGTAAAACTTTTATAACCAACCCATGAAAAAATTCCACGCATAAAACGATTTTTTTCTTTCATTTTTTTAATTTCTTCAACAACATCACGATCAATCAAGCGATAATCGCCAACATGTTTTGGCATGTTGATATACATTACTTTGTTAGCTAATTGATAAAATAAATTGGATGTAATTTTCTTAAAAAAAGGATCTTGGCGATTAGATCGCTCCGCAATAACAACCTTAAAACCATTTTGCCAGTGCTTAATCATTTCCGGAATTATGCTTGGACAATCTTGTAAATCGGCATCAAGAGGAATTGCGGCATCGGCATTCACATAGTCAAGTCCAGCGCTTAAAGCGATATCTTTACCAAAATTTCTTGATAATTTTATGATTGTTAAATTATGTTTGTGTTTACTAACCTTCTTTAAAACTTCGTAGGTTTTATCAGTGCTGCCATCGTCAATGGCGATAAATTCATAATCAATTTCAATATTTTTAAAAACTAAATCAAGCGTTGAAAAATATTGATCAATGGCATTTTCTTCATTAAAAAAAGCTGTTACTATGGCAATTTTTTTCATGTAATTATTTTTAAAATATTTTATTTTAAGTTTGTCTTAATATAAATTTTATTTAACCTTATGTTAAAATTATGTTAAAGCAAAATTTGATTATAATAAAATTATTTCTTAATAATTGATAACCCATCTTTTAGGCCAAAAAAGTTTTTTGGTAAATATTTTTTTACGTCATAGCTGAAGCGAGCAATATAGCGCTTTTTGGAGTTTATGCCATTATCGATATTGTAGGTCACTTGATGATTGCCAATTGCTGAAGCAAAATCAGCGATATTGCTTGAGCTCCTCAAAAAATGACTGCATTTGGAAAGTAATAATGCATCAAGTAAAACTTCTAAGCCAAGTAAATAGCGATGATTATCGCGAGGATTAATGTTGAATGAATTAATTTTTGGTGAACGAAATGAATTAATAAAAAAAGTTTTTTCACCATATTTTTTTAAAAATATTTCGAAGTATTTTAAATCATCGCAAGCTAAAAATATTTTATCAATTTTATATTTTGTAATCATCTCATCAGTATAGCGAAAAATCTGCTCAATTGTTGGACCAAAAGGATGGAGTTGGGTAGTGTTCATGTCTTTTCCTCTAATATGAACGCCAAGAATTTTTTTATCATCGCCAAAATATTCATCATATTTTGAGAGTTCTTGTTTTACATTATCTTGCAATCTAACATCTTCTAAGAAAATTTGTTTATTACTGCGCAATTTTTTATCGCTGAGATTTTCTATCGATGCCTCTATATTTACCCCAAAACCATTGGAAAAAAATACATTTTTACTTTGATAAACCTCTTGGAGAGTAAAAGGGGAGGGTTGATGAAAATAATATTGCCAAGAATTTTTTGAGTTATTAATTGACTTAGGGGTGTTATAAATTGAAGGAAAATTTTCGCAATCAATGACAGGAATTAAATTCAATTTTTTAGCAAATTCGAGATGGCGAAGGAAAGTATTTAAATTGGAAAAAAATCCTGAACCAATATTATCTCGCCAAATTACATAAAAAAATTTATCAGGATTTTTATCGCCAAAGCTTTTTATTTTGAGGCTTGGCAATTCTTTTAACTTAAATGGATAATTAGCAATGAAATGATCTTGGACATGATCGGGAAACATGATGTAGCGAATTTTATGGCGTATTTTTCGACTAAGTTTTTTACGTAAAGTTTTAAAATTTTTCATCGGTTTAATTTTTAATTTTTCTACCTCTTATTTTATTTTTTAAATTTTTATTAACAATCAAAATGCAAATTAGATTAATGGTAATTTTCTTAAATTTATAATAAATAAAAATAATAGTTCTTAAAATTTTACCATAAATTCTTTGAGTTTGAGTAAAACTTATTGGAGGAAATTGGTTATTAACAATTTTAATTATATCTTGTTTATTTATCTGGAATTTTTTATATCCTTCCTCGACGGTCTTATATGCATTATCTTGGGTTTTTTCAAGATTATCAAAAATTAAAGGCTTAGGATTTTTATAATCAAAAAGATAACCATTTACTCCATGTTCAATATATTCATTCATTGTTGCATCATTATTGGCAATTACAATCTTGCCCATCGCCATTGCCTCAAGAAATGACATGCCAATTCCTTCTTTTAATCTTGGAGCGATAAAAAAAGCTTTATCTTTTATCGCTAATAAAAATTCTTCTCTGCTATTAAACCAGTTTGATGAGACGAGTTGAAATTTTTTTATTTGCTCTTCGCTTGCTTTATCTATTAATTGATGAGGATCTAGTGCTTGATGGAGATGAATATCAATCGGATAATTAGCGAATAATTTTTCTACTAAATTCAAATTAATCTCATTTCGTCTTTGCCAGAAAAATAATTTATTTTTATCGCCAAAGCATTTTTCTTGAGGAGTTGGGAAATATTGAAAACAATGGGTTTGAAGACCGAGATTCAAGAGTTTATTATGAAAATTTTTTGAAAAATTAATGAAGATTATTTTGTTAAAAAAACTATGAAAATTTTTTATTATACCTTTAAAATCTAATCCATCATACATTACTATAAAAATAATTTTTTTAATTTTTTCATTAATTAATATAATATGATATGGAGGTATTTGATAAAAAATAATTTGACTATATTCTTCCAAAAAAAATATTTCTTTGTTAACCTGAGGACCATTTTGCCATGTTTCATCATATTTAATATCAACATCGAATGACTCCTTAAGTAAATCAAGCAGAAAGCTATTAGAAAGAGTTTTTTGGTGATAACCATGACCAATAAAGAGGATTTTAGGTTTATTCATATTATTAATTTAGACTCCAACCAATAATTTTAAATATTAATTTTTTTGAGATTTTTTCTTCAGTTAGTTGTTCATAATCCTCATAAAAATGAAATGGTTTGATCTTTAATTTTCTTATAAAAAATTTATCTTTTTTAGAAAAATAATTTTTTATTATATTGTTTTCTTTTTCATGTAATGTTTTAAATTTATCATTGGAGCTTATTCCACCTAGTTGAAATAAGCATAAAAAATTATCCATATAAAACATCTTAAGCTTATTATTTAGGATTCCTTTAACTATCCAATTATAATCTCCACTTATCTTAAATGATTCATCAAAAAATCCAACTTTTTTAAAGCAATTACTGCGAAAAAACATTGCTTGTTGAACAAAGCAAGTGAAGAAAAAATAAGTTTTGAATATTCTTCCATAAATCTGTTTTTTTACTTCATTTGTATTGGGATCAATAGTTTCAACATTCCCATAGATTATATCGATCCTTTTATTATTTTTAAATTCAACTATAATTTTTTCAACAACATTGTTGTTAAAAAAGATATCACCAGCATTTAAAAAATATATTAGATCTCCAGTTGCGAGTTTTAAACCCTTATTCATGGCCTGATAAATTCCGCTATCATCCTCGCTAATAAAGTGATTTATTTGTTTGCAATAATTGTTGATATAACTTATTGTATCATCACAAGAATTACCATCTATTACTATAATCTCAATATTTTTATAAGTTTGATTGATTATGCTTAAGAGGGTTTTTTCAATATTTATTCCAACATTTTTGCAAATTGTAATAACTGACAATTTCATAAAATTTTATTTTTTAAAATTCTTAATAAGTTTTTTTTCAATCTCTTGAGGCGATTTTTTTTGATCTTAGGTATATTTTCACAAAAGTAAATATTTTTGGCAATATAGTAATCAGCTTCATTACTGGGCATTATAAAAGATGGATGAGTTATATCGCCAATAGGAAATGTCGTTAAGTTTTCAACATTGGGATCGCTTCCAGTTGTAAATGTTGCATCCTGATGACCAAAGCCAATATTGCTAATTAAATTAACATTTGGCGTTACTGATAATCCAAAATTACTAAAAATTGCATATGACCATTGGTAATCCCAGGTATCGATTAATCCTGATCGAGTTTTTTTTAAATCATTAAGCCATTTACTTCTAAGTTGAGGATAATTTAAAACTACCTCATCAATTTTATTTTGAGAAATAAATTGTGGCAAATTTTTTAAATCAACATCGTAATATTGCCAAGCTCTTCGCCAACTAGCCCAGCCCCAAATATGGGCAAATCTTGAAAAATAATAACTACCATCGCCATATTTAATTCCTTTTTGGAAGTTTGAGCCTGTAATCATCATAACCCTTTGATCATGGCGATATTTCTCAAGTAAATTTTCACAAAAATTAAAGAAGGTTGGATGAGGTAAACAATCATCTTCAAGAATTATACCTTCTTCAACATTGTCAAAGAACCATGAAATTGCTGAGCTTACGGCAATTTTACAGCCTAAATTTTTATCACGAAAAAGTGTTTTAACTTCACAATCCCAGTCAATTTGCTCAATAATTTTTCGGGTTGCTTGACATTTTTTGGTATCGTCAATTTTATCTGCTCTTGGTCCATCGCCAGCAATGAATAATTGTTTTGGCTTTGCATGTTTTATCCTCTCAAATACCTTCTGAGCGGTATCAAGACGATTGAAGATTATGAATAAAATAGGAACTTTAAAATGAGTAGACATTTTTATTTATTATGTTTTTTAAATTCTAAATATATTTGGTCTTATTTATAGATTAATTGCCATATATTTCTATAAATTTTTTAATATCAAAAAAATATTTTTCTATATCTTTTAGTTTCTCATTTTCCCAGTTCCACCATTGTATTTTGAGTAATTTTTCAATTGTTTTATTATCGAAGCGATATCTAATAAGTTTTGCTGGAACACCTCCATAAATTGCATAAGGTTCAATATCTTTCACGACTACTGCTCCAGCTCCTATTATTGCTCCATCCCCAATATTTACACCATCAAGTATTGACACATTCATGCCAATAAAAACATCATTTCCAATTACAATTTTTTTGCGTTCCTCAATTTTACATTTATTTGAAAAAGAAATTCCGTTTTGCATTTTATCTGAATAAAAAGAGGGTGAGGTTGAAATACCATTGGTTGGATGAATGCCATAGCCACATAAAAGATTTGGACCAATTGAGCAAAATTTTCCTATTTCAGTAAATGAAATGGTTGAGTTGCTAGCGATGTAAGTATAATCTCCTATTGATGAATCGTAAACAGAATATGGTTTATAGACTTTGGATAAAATGCTCATCTGACAATTTGATAAACAGGTTTTATAGATATTGTAGTTATTTTCTTCGATATATTTTATAAAAAATTTATTAAAACTTTTTTCTAATTTTTTTGTTGCTTTGTTTTTTAATTTTTTAAAAATTTTCATAAATTTATTATCTGTCTATTTTAATTTTTTCAAATGCATCAATGTATGACTTGGCACTTGCATTAAAAATTTTAGAGCCAAGTAATTTAGAATATTTTTCCAATTCCATGTAGCCGTAGAATTTTTTTGAAAGAGCTTCAAAAAAACTGCACATGTTAAATATTTTTGATAAATCAGCTTCGCTATAAGCTTTATTATATTTTATATCAGTGTTATCGTAAAAATGTAAATCCTTGATGTTTAAAATATTATTTTCATCTATCATTAAATTTTCATGCCATGAGTGATCTGCTCCAAATATGTATAGATTTTTAAAACCAATATTTATTCCAACATATAAGCAGGCAATGAGGACATTTTGAACTTGAGGCATTGCTTGGTTAGTTTTAAATAGAATGACTTTTTTATTAAAATCTGATTCATTGGAAGTATTTGTATTGATATATTTTACTAAGATTTTCTTTGATGAAATATCAATAAAAAAATTCCATTTCTCGGCATATTTTGGCATAATTATTGTTATATCCCAATCGGCTTTTTTAATATTTTCTTTTATTTTGATAATTTCTGATTTATATGGTTCAGATAAGTTTTTTGCCCAATAAAAAGGATCCATAAAAACTAAAAATTCGGGCTTCAATTTAAAAAATTCATTAGAAATTGGGAAGCTGTTTACGCAAAACTTTGGCTTAGAAATAATAAATTCGTAATTTTTTTTTGATTGAAGGGATTCTTTTAAGGATG
>CAMDJZ010000020.1 GCA_945901265.1 Rickettsia typhi | reverse complement strand
AAAATTATTTTTTAAATTTTCCAAATTTAACTGACTTAAAATTCTTTGGATATTGAAAGATATTAATCTCCTTAAAAATTCTCCTCAGGAAAATATTGATGCCGAAGATAAAAGCAAGCAACAAAAATCTTTAAATTATTCCAGCAATGATATTGACGATTTTTTAAGTTACTTAGATGAAAAATATTCTAAAACTTTATCTTATTGTGCAATTAATTTCTTTTTAAAATCAACAATTAAGATATTTGTTTAAGTAGTTGCGTTATAATGTTATGCAATTTTTATTGCATATTTTTTACTTAAGTAAGATTCCACAGACTTACGCTCTTCGGCGTTTAGAGCTCGATTATAAATTATTATTTCAGAAATGTAACCATTGTAAAAGGCAGTGTTTCCAGTGCTGCTATTATATCTGCAACCAACCCTAAGCATATCGAATAAAAAGGAAAAGCTAGCCGAACTATTAGAAGCGCTTAAGCCATTAATAAACATATTGCTAGCTGTTGAAGTTATTACAATATCATAAATAAAAGGTACTGAATTTCCTGGATGCGCAACTGTTGAGCTATATGTAGTAACGTTTGAGCAGGTGCTAATTGAAGTATTGTAATCGGCAAAAAGAATAAATGAGCCACCTCCTAGGCAATCATCCCAATGTCCAATTGACGAAGCGAGACCAGTTAGTCCAGCTTGATATCCACCTGAGAAAGCCGATCTTTGACCAACAATAAAAGCCGTTAATCCTTTTGAATAAATTCCTACCGAAGAAGCCATCATAAAATCATCTGTTCCATCGAATTTAACAGATGGTAAACTGTTTATGATTCCTTCGCTATATTTGGGTTGATTGGCAACCGTTGCTTGTTTAAAATCATATTTAAAAGATGATTGAATATTATTATCGAGCCAAGAAGTTATTGGCGTGCCATCAGATTTTTCAGCTTCAATAAAACTCTTATCCAAACTAGTTTCATACCAAACTGCGAGATCTTTAATTGAGGCAACTGACGAAGTTTGCGTTACATTTTGGGCGACAGTAATTTTCATTCTCTTGATTAATCGCGAAGAAGAAGTAACTCCAGCAACTAGAATCCCGATGATTAAAATAACGATTGATAATTCAATTAACGAAAATGCTTTTTTTAATTTTTTTTTCATTTCAATTTAAATAAAATAATTTTCTAACAAAATTTGTTTAAAGAAAACTAACCGATGAAAATCATTTTACAAAAACACTCAGTCTTTTTCACCAGTCAAATGCAACTTGTTTTAAAAAAGGAAATCAAGATTTGTTAAATCATTTTTTTGGGATCAATCCATTCATCAAACTGCTCTTGGGTAACTAGTCCTAAAGCGATCGCTGATTCCTTGAGAGTCAGGCCTTCCTTATGAGCTTTTTTAGCAATTTTTGCAGAATTATCATAGCCAATATAGGGATTAAGAGCAGTAACTAACATTAAAGAATTATTAAGAAGTTCTGTTATTCTTTCTTGATTAGCAATAATTCCCACTAAACAATTATCGATGAAACTATTTACCCCATCATTGATTAAATTTATTGATTCAAGAATATTGCGAATAATCATCGGACGAAAAACATTGAGCTCAAAATGACCATTCATTCCACCCAAAGTAATTGCATGATGATTACCAATTACCTGGCAAACAATCATCGTTAACGCTTCGCATTGTGTTGGATTAACTTTTCCAGGCATAATTGAAGAACCAGGTTCATTTTCAGGCAAAGAAATTTCGCCAAGTCCAGATCTTGGACCCGAGGCTAAAAAACGAATATCATTGGCAATTTTCATCAATGAAGTTGCGGTGGAATTGAGCGAACCTGAAAAATTAACCAACTCGTCATTACAAGCCAAAGCAAAAAATTTATTTTTATTGGAATGAAAAACATCGCCATCAGCAAGTCCGAGTTTATTTAAATTTGAATCTTTAACTTTCCAAAAACCATCTTCGCTATTTGTTCTACATAAATCTAGCTCAAGAAGGGTTTGGTGAATTTTTTTAATTTCCGAAACTTCGCTAATTTTTTGTGCAAATTTTTTGGCAAATTCAGGATGACAATTCAAACCAGTTCCAACTGCAGTTCCACCTTGCGCTAAATGACAAACAAAAGCAATGCTTTGCGAAATAAAAACCGAAGCACTTTGGATTTGTACTTTATAAGCTGAAAATTCTTGCCCTAAAGTAACCGGAGTTGCATCTTGAGTATGGGTTCTGCCAATTTTTATTATATCCTTAAATTCATTTTCTTTTTTAGCAAGCTCATTGGCGAAGCGAATTAGGGTTGGTAGTAATTTTTGGTAAGTTGTTAAAACGGTTGCAACATGCATTGCTGTAGGAAAAGTGTCGTTCGAACTTTGCCCCAAATTTACATGATCATTGGGATGAATTGGTGATTTTCCACCTTTTGTTCCTGTGGCTTTTTCATTGGCAACGCAAGCAATTACTTCATTGACATTCATGTTGGTTTGAGTTCCCGAGCCAGTTTGCCATACTACCAAAGGAAAATGATTTTCGTAAAACCAGTCAAAATTATTTAAAATTTCATCAATCGCTTCAACAATTTTATCCGCTAAATCAGGAGAAAATTTTTTAAATTCAGCGGATTTTGGATCGCTTGCCATTAGATCTTTATTGGTTAATGCACAAGCTTTTTTTATTAACAACATTGCGTGGATAACTTCCTTGGGCATTTTATGGCCAGCGTTATTGGTGCAAATTGGAAAATTTTGAATACTGCGTTGCGTTTGCGCTGAGTAGTAGGCGTCAAAAGGAACTTTGATTTCACCAAATGAATCAGTTTCAAGTCGAAATTTTTTTGTCATAAATTTAAAATTTTAAATTAAAAAATGTTGATTTTAGATTATTATTATTTGTTTTTAGTTAGTTTTGAATTTTCTTATTAACTATTCGCAATTGTAGCAAACTCATGCGCATCAAGACTTGCACCACCGACTAACAATCCATCAATATTAGCAATTTGTAAAATTTCTTGAGAATTTTTGGAGTTAACCGATCCACCGTAAAGTAAAAAAAATTCTTCAATATTTGGAAAATTTTTGGCAATAAAATCTTTGATAAAATCTGCCATTTGCGTAATTTCTGCAATCGAAGCATTTTGACCAGTTCCTATTGCCCATATTGGTTCGTAAGCAATAATTAATTTTTTTAATTCAGCCATTTCATTAATTACGCCGATGATTTGCTTAGCAACGAAATCTTGCTGTTCATTTTTAGCTCTAATATCGCTACTTTCTCCAATACAAAGAACTGGTTGTAATTTATAGTCAAGAGCAGTTTTAAATTTTTTAGAAATAATTTCGTCATTTTCTTGATGATATTTTCTACGCTCACTATGGCCGATTATAACATATTCGCAACCAACATCTTTTAACATTTTTGCACTTATATCGCCAGTAAATGCACCACTATGCTCGGTTCCACAATCTTGACCCCCAAGCTTTATTATTCGCGAATTAAAAACAATATCGTTAAATTCTTCGACACTAAAATCTTCAACTTTTTTATTTTGTTGGGTAGCGATTTTTTCAAAAAAAGCAAAGCCATCTTCCATCAATTCAGAATCGATATAATCAATAAGCATCGCAGGAGGACAAAGCACAATTAAACATTTCGAAATTGACTCGTAAACTTTGCCATATTTTTCAAAAAAAATATTAAGCCATTCATCCGTCTTATCGAAATCTTGATTCATTTTCCAATTGGCAATAATAATTTTCATAAATTTATTTGTGATTAAATAATTTTGCCAATTCTTCGTAAAGTAAATTATAACGCCACTCTCCGGAAATTTTTAGCAAAATAGATTTGAGATTTTCTTGTGATAAAATTATTTTTTTTAAATCATGATTATTGAGTAAAAATTGTTCTACAATTTTTTCTTCAATGGCAATTTTGGTAATTATTTTTTTGGCTTCAAGGAAAATTATTTTTTGCGCTGAAGATAAAAATAAAACATCATGATAATCATTGCCGATATTGGCATCATCGATATTTTGCTCATTTAAGATTTCTTTAAGATTTAGTAAAGAATTTTCATCTATTTTGGCAATAATTTGTGAGCTAATTTCACGACTTTGCGCTAACTCTTCCAACTCCTCATCACGCATAAAATGCTGACGCGGAATATCATAAATCATCGCCTGATCTTCTCGCCAAATTAATAATTTTTTTAATATAGTTACAAATTCTTTATTTTTTTTTCGCAAAGAAAAATTGCGAATTAAATTATCTTTATTGCCAAACAAAGCCTTATCAATAAAGCGCTGAATCTCTTCATTGTAATATTTTGTTCGCTGCTTTTCTTGTAAAATTTTTTGTAATTTTTCATAAATCTCGTGAAGAAAAACAACATCAAGAGAAGCGTATTGTAATTGCTTTTCACTTAGTGGACGCATGCACCAATCACTTCTTTGTAATTTTTTATCAATCACAACTCCAAAAATTTTTTCAACTAAATTACCATAGCCAATATTGGTTTTGTAATCACAAAAATTTGCTAAAATTTGTGTGTCAATAATTGACTGGGGTTTTAATGGCAATTTTAAAAAAAATATTTGCAAATCTTGTAGGCAGGAATGTAAAATTTTAATTATTTTATCATCGGCAATCAATCCAAGAAAGACCGATAAATCCAGATCTTTCATGCAGTCAATTATAAAAATTTTTTTTTGCTGATCAATTTTTACTGCCACTTGAATAATTGACAATACCGGAAAATAGGTTTCACTCCTAGAAAATTCAGTATCTATTCCAATTATTGGCGATCTTTTGATTTCATTAACAAGGCTATTTAAGCTGTTATTATCGGAGATATAAAAATATGTTTCTTCAATCATTAATCTCTAACCCCCTATTGTTGGACGTTTTTTTGGTGTTTTTTGTAACTTTTGTGCAGCATCTGGCTTAACTTTAACATCTTTACCCCAAGGAACATGTCCCTTTATATCATTACGAATTTCCTCGCGATTGGGAAGCTTCTGGGGCATTGCAAGCTGCATTGCAGGTTTGCCTCTTCCAACTTCATATAATCCGGGAACTAATCCAGGTTCAATAGCTTTATGACTAGCATTGTTTAAAACTTCTTGACCAAAAGCTCTCAGATAAACCTCCTTGACTCGCTGATGATAATCTTCTCTAGAAAAATCTAAATATCCAGATTTGCAATGTTTAGAAAATTCTTGATTATATTTACTTTCAATTTCACTGGCAAAGTTTTTTTGAAAATCAGTTAATAATGGTTTGGAAATTTTTTCAAATTCTTTCTGATATTGATCTTTACTAATTCTTTCAAGGTTTCTATCGGCATGAGTTTCAGCCAAATCATAAATTCCAATATCTCTTGTAAAATCTTTAAATTTTTTAATATCTTCATCTAACAATTCACTTAAAAAAGAATCCTTAAAACTTTCAAAATTTTCATAGTCTTCTAGTAATGATTTTATTGAACATATACCAACATCCAAAGTGCATTTTTTATTTTTATTTTCATTAGAGATTTGCTGCATTTGATCATAAATTTTCTCAAAAAATAATTTATCATACACTAAAATTTTTGTTAAGGCCTTGTCAACAAATTTATCATCAAGTCCACAAAGTATTGGTAGAATTTTTTGCTCATCTTTTTCCTTTGATAAGGCTTTTAATTCTGGAATATCATTTAATATTTTTTCAATTAAAATTTGCGTCTTGTCATCGGCTGAATTTAATATTATAAAATCTAAAATTCTTTTAATTTTATTAGCCTTTTCAATTAAGTTGAAATTATTTTCCATTGCTTCTTTAGCGGTTTTATCAAAAACTTCTTCAAGCGATTCATTAGCGCCGTGCAAAGCGTTTTCAATCATTTGTTTTTGGTTATTGTATGATTTATTTTTATCTGACACAAATTCAACTTCTTGAGCGCTTCCCATAAGGGCAGCTCCAATTGCCAAGGGTGCATATGGCAATGGCGAACTTAGCATTGGCGATATAATTTGCGCAGTTCCGTAAACTAAATTACTACCAGCAATATTATCAATCGTGCCAAATATATCGCTTACTATTGGAGTTTTATCAAAAAATAATTGCACAAGTTTATCAATTTCTAAAAAATCAATAACGTCACCCAGGAACCCTAATTGATCACTTTTAACTAAGCTTGACATACTCTCGCCATAAGTCATATTTGGATCAAACATCGTTGCTAATGTGTTGGTAATAGTATCAAGAAAAGGAATTGGTAAAAAAGGGGCAACAACTAAAAATAAATAAAAAAGTCTTTTTTTAAGCATAGCGTCACGCATCTCGACTAAACGCTGTGATTCATCTTCCGTATCTTTACTTACTGCATTAAATCTTTCATTGGTCTGCGCAACTTTTTGCATTATTTCTTTATCAAATTTTTTGAGCTTGTCGATAATTCCATTTGAAGCCAAATAAAATTCCGTTTCATTTAACTCACCTTTTAAAAATTGATCTTTGAGATTTTCTAAACGATTTATAAAAGAATAATTGGCACCTTCTTTTTTTTGCACATATTGCTGATAGGAATTACGCAAGATTCTTTGGAGAGTTGCATATTGACCGATAGTTTTTTTGGGATTGGCATTTCTTATGCCAGCAATGATTTGTGCATGAGTTGATAATTTTTCTATAATCTTTTGAACATTTTCAGTTACGACATCGAATGTATCTCTATTGCGATATGTTGTTTCAGTCATAAAAATGCTATATAAAAAAAAATAAAATTTGTTAATTGAATAACTTGACAATATAACCACTTTAAATAACTTTTTAATAAATTCAATTGTTTTAACCAACCAGTTTAACTTTTAACCCATGAAAATAATATCTTCAAAAAAAATAATCTGCCTAGCATTTACCCTAATTACTTTAAGCTCTTGTCAGAATTTATTTAAAAAAATTCCACAACCAGATTTTAAAATACAAGACGAGGCCAATAGTCAACCAGATGTTCAGCCCTACGAAACAGTTAACAGCGAGCTGGAAGCCGTTGCTTTAAATCAGCAATCGCAACAAAAATTACAAGAAGTTGAAGTACAAGATCGAATCTTTTTTGGTTATGATGCATTTGATTTAAATGATGAATCTAAAAAGGCTCTTGATAAACAAGTGGCTTGGTTGAAAAGCGATGAAAAAATTAAAATTATTATCGAAGGACATTGTGACGAGCGAGGAACTCGCGAATATAATTTAGCTCTTGGCGAACGCAGAGCCAATTCAGCAAAAAAATATTTAATCGATAATGGCATTGCTCAAAATCGTATTTCGCTAATTTCTTATGGCAAAGAAAAGCTAGCATTTTTTGGGGCAAGCGAAGATATTTTTGCCAAGAATCGCCGTGCTGTAGCTGTTGTTGAAAAGAATTAAAAGAATTATAAACCAACAATTATTACTAGTAGTTATTTTACTTATTTAAATCAGTTAAATATTTTTTTCTTCCAATAACTTTAACCATAATCTATTGGCTTTCTCTAGCAATGAATTTTGCTGACATCTGCCGTGGAGATGCTCAAAATCAAGTTGATCCATATTTTGATCTTGATTTGCGCAGGAATAAAAATACTCCACCTCACCTTCTTGGTTAGTCTTTTTTTGTAAACATTGCGCGCAAACTCCTTTCATCATGCATTGCATTGGTGCATTTAAACTAGCAATCGCATATTTTGCCAAGGCGAATGCGTCAATAATTTTTTCATGCCTTAAACGTGCAATTTCGTGCATTAATTGATCATTACCAATTACAAAAATACGATCGATTTTAAGGGGATTTTTGTTAAAATAATTTTTTATCGCATCAATTACTGTTCCTTGAAAAAAACCATCATTTGCAAGATCTTCTTCAATGGCAATAATTAATTCTGCGCATGATTTTTTCATGCGCTCATAATTAACAATAAAATCATTTTTGCGATAACCTGCAAAAAATATAACTTTGCAACCATTGGTACTAAAAGCTTCCGCTAAAGCTGTAAGCGGTTGATTACCGCGACCTCCGCCAATAATAACCACCGTTTCATTTTTGGGAATTTCAGTTGGTTTACCACTTGGACCCATAAAAATACAAGGTTCGTCTTTTTTGAAATTCTTAATCAAACTGGTTGACCCACCAGTTTCAACGACAATTCCCGTGATTATTCCCATTTTGTCATCAATGCTTAACGCTGTTATGGCGATACCTTCCATCATTAATTTTTGATCAGATATTTCTTTAGCAAATTGCGCATAATTTTGCAGACGAAAAATTTGCCCAATCTTAGTATTTAGCGCTAACAATGGGGCGCTTACTACAATCTCAACAACATGATTTGAAAGGCGATTAATTTCAATAATTTTTACCAAAAAATCATCGCAAACTTTTCTGATTGACTTAGAGCTAATAGAGCTTTCAATAACCTTGTTTATTTCAACAGCACCACGCTTAGCACTTGCCATCGCCTTAACTACACTTCCCTCAAAATCGCTATGTAAATCGCCAAAAAAACTAATGGCTTTTTTGCTATCATTTTCAATTTTATTAATAAATTTATAATTAGATATATTATCTTTATCGCCTAGAGCAAGAAGGCTATTATTTAATTTATTTTTTGGCGAATCTTTAAAAATTAAATCATTTAGCGATAAAAAATATTTACCATCATTTACTAAATTTAAACCATCTTCATAAACAATTGATAAGTTTGGCGAAGTGCCAATTGCAATTAATAAACTGCGGCAGGGGATAATTTCGCCATGATTAGTTTTTACAGCTTTAATTGCCTTAAATTTATCAATAATAATTTCAACGATATTAGTTTCATCAACAATCTTAATGCCTTGATCTATGGCCTTTTGTAGTTCATGGTGATTAATTCGATAGGCTGGTGATTCCTTCAGTTTTTTACGATAAAAGATTTTTACATCCGCAATATCGCTGTTAATTTTACTAAGTTTTTTTGCATCAACTAAAAATTCTTCAGCAATTAATAATTCTTCTTCATTGAGATTTTGTTTAAATTTTTGGAAACCTATTTTATCGATCTTTGCGCTAAATTTTTGTAACTGAATGCTGTAATAAGCTTTGATTTCCGTAGCGCTATCGACGGCGGTTAAGCCACCGCCAATCACAATAATTGGCGATCTAATTTGTAAATTTGTAAAAAAATCAGTTTTATAAGCGCCACTTAATTGCAAGGACATTAGAAAATCAGAAGCTAGGCGCACTCCTTTTACAAAATTATTTTTCATTTCCAAAAAATGCGGTCGACCAGCTCCAATACATAGCGCAATATGATCAAAACCATATTCTTCAAAAGCTAATTTTGGAGTTATTGCACTGCCAAAACGAATTCCACCATAAAGACTAAAATTACTGCGACGCTGCAACATTAAAAAAATAATTTTCAAAAAATTTTTATCAAAACGCGCAGTTATGCCATATTCAACGACTCCGCCAAATCCAGTAATTAATCGCCTTGAAAGCGATTCAACTATTTCATTAAAAAATTTTATTGGCTTAAATTCTTGTAGTTGATTTTGTAAATTTTTACCAGAAATTTCTTCCGGCAATGGCTCAATTTTTAAACCATCAATAGCGACAACTTCATGACCAGAATTAAGTAAATAATGTGCAAGAGTATAGCCAGCAGGACCCAATCCACAAACTAAAATTTTTTTACCGCTATTAGTTTTAATTATTGGCTGTTGTAAATTAAGAGGATTAAACTTAGTTAATACAGAGTATATTTCAAAACCATAAGGTAGCGACAAAACATCCTTAAGAATTCGTGTTTCAATTTGCGGAATATCAACGCTATCTTGATTTTGAAAGATACAGGATTTCATGCAATCATTGCAAATTCTGCTTCCCGTTCCAGCAATCATCGGATTATCAATCACCGCAACCGCTAGAGCAGCAATCGTAAAACCTTCAGCTTGCAATAAATTCATTTCCGAAATTTTTTGTTGAAGCGGACAGCCATTTAGCTCGATTGCAAGTTCATCAATTTTTATTTTTTGAGTATTTTTGTCAATCAAGCCAGTGCGACAAGAATCTTTTGCTTGCTTGTGACAATAAAGACAATATTTGCTTTCGCCATGAACGCGTTGCTGTGAATAGCCTTTATCGATTAAATCAAATCCCCTAATGGCTTGTGCTTCTTGATGATTTTGCTTTATAAGCAAATCTTGTTTATCAACTTTTTGAGGAAGAATAAATAAACTTCCCACTTGATGAAATTTTTTTCCAGCCTCAGAAAATAAAGCCCAAATGCAATATTTTTCAACGATTTCTAAATTAATTTCTCCGTTAATCATTCTTGATAATGAAATTTCAAGATCTTTAACATTGCTATTTTGCAGAGATAATTTTTGAAGAATTTCTTGTGGATCAATCGCTAATTTTTCAACATCTTGCGCTTGAAATTTTTTAGCGATATAACGCTGAATATAATCGCGCTTGACTTGATAAATTATATCCAAGCCTTGATAATAAAGCCTTAGTTCTTTATTTTCTTTATTAATCATAAATAAATCTACTAAGAATTCTTCAAGATATTTCGCAACATCAATTAACAATTGTGAATCATTGCTTTTATTTAATAAAAACTGTTCATAAATATTATAATCTTTTTTTTGTAAAAAATCACTAAATTTTTGTTGTAATTTTTCCAACCCATTTAAATGATAGAGGTCTTTAAAATCAAGATTAAAGCTAGGATTGAGAAAATTATTTAATGGCATTTTTTACAATTTGCTCCTCATCAAAATCGATTTTTTTATCCCCGATAATTTGATATTTTTCATGGCCTTTTCCAGCCAAAATTAAAATATCATTGTCATTAAGAATTTTTATAGCTTCAATTATGGCAAGCCTGCGATCATTAATTTCAATAATATTTTTTGGTAAGCAACCACTTAAAATTTCTTTACGAATTAATTGCGGATTTTCACTGCGCGGATTATCATCGCTTACAATAACTATGTCAGCTAATTGGCTAGCAATTTTTCCCATTATTGGTCTTTTTTGCTTGTCCCGATCGCCTCCACAACCAAATAAAACAACAAGTTTAGGAGAAATTTCTTTAGATAATTTTTTATTATCCAGCATTGATTTAGCCTGCTTCAAAACATTTTCTAAAGCATCTGGTGAATGGGCAAAATCAATAAAAATTTGTGCATTATTTTTTAATTGCGCAATTTTTTGCATTCTTCCCGCGGCACTTTTTAGTTCTAAAAATTTTTTCATTAATTGCATTAAATCATCTTCATTTAAATTATGTTTTGATAAAACACAACCTAGTGCACAAAGTAGGTTAAAAGCTTGAAAATCACCACTTGCTGACATTTCAAATTGATATTGCTTGTCGTTAAATTCAAAAAATATTTTTTGTTGATCAATTTTAATAAGTTTTAATTTCTGAGCTGCAAAACCGTAATCAATAATTTTTATTTGCCTTTTTTGACAATTTTGTACGATCTCGTGATATTCTTTAACATCAGCATTTAGAACTGCGTAAGCCATTGGCTGTAAATATTTTGTAAATAATTGCAATTTCGCATAAAAATATTTTTCCATGGTTAAATGGTAATCAAGATGATCTTGCGTAAAATTCGTAAAACCTGCAATTCCAATTTCTAATCCAGCAATTCGCCCTTGATCCAAGCCAATTGAACTTACCTCAATTGCTACATCATCAATTGCAGAATTTTTTAAAATATGAAGATTTTTATAAAGTGCTACGATATCGGGAGTGGTAAGATTAAAATTTATTAAATCTTGTTTTTTTATATCATCGCAATTTATTCCTAAAGTTCCAATTGATGCGGATTTTATATTTAAAAATTTAAGAATTTGGCGAATAAATTCAACGGTTGAGGTTTTGCCATTGGTACCCGTAACTGCATAAATATTTTTAGGAAAAGGTTGATAAAAAATTTGCAAAAACTCCACTAATAACAAAAAATTATCATCAGAAATAATTACCGTAATCTGCGGATATTGCTGAAAAAAAATATCAAAATCAAATTTGGAATGCTTAGAAATTACAATTGCTTGCGCACCTTGATTTACCGATTGAAAAACAAATTCCGCTCCATCATTTTTTTCACCTCGCAATGCAAAAAAAATACTATTTTTTTTAACTAATCTTGAATCAGTGGCGATATCGTCAATTTCAACTTCAGCGATTACCTTAGGGCTAGTAATTACTTCATGGGGAGTTTTTATCTTTTCAAGAATTTGTGCAAGCTTCATTAATGGCATTAATAAATTTTTTGGCACAGGCTTTAATGTCTGGGTCTTGAAGTATTGGTCTTCCAACCACCAAATGTGAAGCGCCATTTTTTATGGCCTCCACAACGCTAGCTGTTCGCTTCTGATCATCATTGGCAATTTGTTGTAAACGAATTCCTGGCGTAACAATCAAAAAATCATTTCCGAAATTTTGTCGTAAAATTTTTGCTTCATTTGCTGAAGCAACTACGCCATCAAGTCCAGATTCGATAGTCATTTGTGTTTTATTTTTAACTAATTCTTCAAGGCTAAATTTTGGGTCAAACCCCATTTGCGTTAAATCATTATTATCAAGATTGGTAAGAACTGTAACTGCAACAACCTTAATATCACCCTTAACACGGGCAACGCTGCGCATGATATCAGAGCTTGCGGTGTGAATTGTCAAAAGATCAATTTGATATTTTTTTAAATTCTCAACAGCGCGAACCATGGTTTGCGAGATATCGTAAAGTTTGAGATCAGCAAAAATTTTTTTGTTTTTGTTTTTAAGATATTTAACAACTTCAAAATATTCACCACTCATCATCAATTCCAATCCGAGCTTGTAAAATTGCACCTGCTCATCTAATTGATCAATTATTCTTTTAGCCGATTCGGCATTGGCAACATCGAGAGCAAGAATTAATTTTTCCATTATTTTTTAAATTTGTTTTCCTCGCCCGTCATTAAGCGTAAAATATTTTCACGATGGCGCGCAAAAATTAAAATGAACAAAGCTAAACAAAAAACAATTTGTGATAATGGTGCGCCGTAAACTGAAGACAATATCACTGTCGAAAAAATTGCGATTAATGATGAAATTGAAGAAATTCGAAATGCACAAAAAGCCATAATCCAAAAAAATATTGCCAACATTCCTACTGCAAAGTCAAGAGCCAAAATTACTGAAATTGCCGTTGCAACGCCTTTGCCTCCCTTGAAATTTAAGTAAACCGAATAGATATGACCAATCACCGAAACCGCTCCAACAATAACCAAAAACATGTGCAAATCATTCACATCAAAAAAAACAAAACGGGCAATAATAATCATAATTGCCCCCTTTAATCCATCAAGAATTAGCGAAAAAAAAGCCAATTTTTTCCCAGCTACGCGCATGACATTGGTTGCGCCAATGTTTTTTGAGCCATGTTGACGAATATCGATTTTTGCATATTTTTTAGCTAAAACAAAGCCAAATGGAATCGAGGCAATTAAATAAGCAAAAACTAGAAATAAAAATTGATAGAAAAAAATCATGTTTAATCGTCGTTGTCAGTTTTATCAGAATCAACTTTATTCTTTCGAAATGCATCAAGCGAAATTACTTTTGCTGATAGATCTAATCCAGAATTTTTGCCTTTTTTATTTTTGCCATTGATATTGCTAGCTTGTTTTTCCTCGCCAAAGCTACCATTTTCTATTTCCTCTATATCGCCATAGGTCATGCTAAATTTTAAAGCAAAATTAATTGAAGGGTCGGCAAATGAAGTTATCGATTTATAAGGAATTACTAATCTTTCATATTTTCCACTAAAACTTAATGAAACTTTAAAAGAGTTATTTTCTACTACTAAATTTTTAAATTGATATTGAATGGCGATAGTCATTTCTTCAGGATATTTTTCCTTAAGAACCTTAGAAATAGAGACTTCAGGAAAAGTAGTTAAAAAAGTTACAATGAAGTAATGCTTGCCGGGCAACCCGCTCTTCTCAATTTTTTTTAAAGTTTCATAAATAACCGAGCGCATTGAATTCTCAATAATCTCATCATAACCAATTAGATCCTGTTGCATTTTGTTAATTTTAAATTTTTAAAAATTAATTGCTCAAATATTAAGTGCTCGGCTTCTGTTGACAGGTGCCGAGCAAACCCCGACTATTTCACTTATGCGAAAGAAACATTTGCTTCTGACTCAAGTTCGAAATTGTCATTCGCAAGATTATAATTATCGTTTGCGTTTATTGTTTTTGAACGGATGTCGTTAGGTTTTAACACCCTTAAACCGGCAGTATCTCAACCGAGTAAAAAATTTCCCTTTAGCGATTGTCGAAAGCTATTCACCCCCAAAATATAATTTATATTTTATAAATTATTACTGATTGTTAAGTTTTAATTTAATAAAACTTTTCAAAGCTTGGTGGAGGTGCTGGGAACTGCCCCCAGGTCCAAAACGTTTATTACGAAAACCGTTTATCACCATAGTTGTAAAATTACAACATGTTGATTTTAAAACTAAAATTAAAATTAACAAGCCTTAAGCTTATCAATATTTTTTTTAATAATTAATTTGCCGTGAAATAAAAATTACTTAAAAATAAATTTTTGATTGTTAAAAATTTCTTCTAGTAATTTCAAATTGCCATTGATAAAATTTTCAAAAAAAGCTGAATTTATTTAAAAAAATTTTATGGAGAGTCATTCTAGCCAATCTTATTGCGAATCTAAGCCCAGTAATCGCAAAAAAGCAATTATTCTTGGATCGGGACCAAACCGCATCGGACAAGGTATCGAGTTTGATTATACCTGTGTTCATTGTGCTTTTGCCTTTAAGGAAAATAACATCGAAGCAATCATGGTCAATTGCAATCCCGAAACAGTATCTACAGATTACGATACCTCTGATCGCCTTTATTTTGAACCTCTTACTGCCGAAGATACAATTGAACTGATAAAAAAAGAAATGACCAATGGCCAACTACTTGGCGTTAATGTTCAGTTCGGCGGACAAACTCCTTTGGGCCTAGCAAAGTTTTTACAAGACGAAAATATTCCCATCATCGGCACATCTCCCGACATGATCGATCTCGCTGAAGATCGCGATCGCTTCAAACAACTTTTGCAGAAGCTTAACCTTAACCAACCACAAAATTTTATTGCTTATTCTCAACAACAAGTTCTTGACAGCATTAAAGAAATCGGCTTTCCGGTGGTTGTTCGTCCTTCTTATGTCTTAGGAGGAAGAGGCATGGCGATTATTTATGATGAAAATTATTTGCTAAAATATCTTGCTGAATATGATGAAATTTTTGAAACTGGTCCGCTTTTGATTGATAAATTTTTAACTGATGCAACTGAAGTTGATGTTGATGCGTTATGTGATGGCAAGGAAGTTTTTGTCGCAGGAATTATGCAACATATTGAAGAGGCCGGAATTCATTCGGGCGATTCAGCATGTTCAATTCCACCCTACAGCCTCAGCGCTGAGATTGTAAAAGAAATAAAACATGCAACAATAAAATTAGCCCTTGCTCTAGAGGTTAAAGGCTTAATGAATGTTCAATTTGCGATTAAAGATCATAAAATTTTTGTTCTCGAGGTTAATCCTCGCGCTTCCAGAACCGTTCCATTCGTTGCCAAAGCAACTGGTATTGGTATCGCAAAAATTGCCTCACTTTTGATGATTGGTAAAAAAATTAGCGACTTCAATTTACAAGAAAAAAAATTCGATTTTTTTTCAGTTAAAGAAGTTGTTTTTCCATTTGCTCGCTTCAACAATGTTGACACTTTACTTGGTCCAGAAATGAAATCAACTGGCGAAGTTATGGGTATTGATAAAACTTTTCCACTAGCTTTTGCAAAGGCACAAATTGCGGCGGGAGTTAAATTACCAATAGATGGTTTGGTTTTTTTATCGGTGAAAGATTCTGACAAAAAATATCTCCCCGAAATTGCCCAAAAATTAATTAACATTGGTTTTAAAATTGTTGCTACGCGAGGTACCGCAAAGTTTCTTGCTGAAAATGATATTCTTTCAACCATTGTCAATAAAATTACTGAGGATCGTCCGCATGTAGTTGAAATGATCGATCGCAAAGAAATTTCTTTGGTAATTAATACCACCGAAGGAGCACAAGCAACCAGAGATAGCTTTTCAATTCGTAGAACTTCATTGATGCGCGCAGTTACTTATACCACAACAATTTCAGGAGCTCGCGCTTTGGTAGACGCGATCGAGGCCTATAAAAATCAAGGTTGCAAATTTGAAGTTTTTGCTTTGCAAGATATTCATAATAACTCCCACTCTTAATAAAAATTCCTATCTAATAACAAGTCTGGAATTTGGCGTCACTCTTTAGCTCTTAGCTTAAAAAAGACTTAAGGCAAAATTTTATTGCTATTATTTTTTCCATAACGAAATATGCTTAATCTTGAAAATAAAACTATTGACCCTTATTAATGAAAAAATTTAAAAGTAAATTTTTTATCTCCAAAAAAGCCTTTTCTTTAATTGAATTATCAATTGTAATTTTAATTATTGGAATTTTGGTAGCTGGAGTAACTCAAAGTTCTCGATTAGTTAAACAATTCCTATTAACCTCTGCTCGAAATGTTACGCTAAGCTCGCCAGTTGGAACGATAAAAGATTTGGCTTTGTGGCTTGACGCCGTTAATGAAAAAGCCTTTGATATTCAAATTAGCGAAGGATCAAACATTGCTTATTGGCAAGATACAAATCCTATGTCGACTAGTCAACTTCGTCTTATCCAAAATACCCCATCCGATCAACCAACTTATACCTTTAATGGCATTAGCGGCTTGCCATCTGTTAGATATAATTCAGCGATAAACAATTCAAGACTAGTGGGAACCAATATGGCTTTATCGCGAGAAAGTACAATTTTTCTGGTGTTGAGATGGGATTTTTTAAACACAGCCAATAATCAAAGCTGTCTCATCGAAATTTCAGGCGATAGCGCTTGGGCATTACTTGAATCTTATATATATAATAATAGTTTATTACAATTTAATTATTATCCATATGCGGCAATAAATGGAAATAATGGCTATAACGCAACACTTAATAAAAATACAAACACCATTTTGCGGAGAGTTTATAACCCAAAGATAAATTATTCAGCAGTATTTCTTAATGGAACTCTTGGACAATCTGGAATTGCTAGCTATAGCGGCAATTACGATAGCTCAGGCAATGCAACAATATATCTGGGTAATCATCCTGGAAATTCTCGCACATATGGAGGATTATTTGGTGAGTTAATTATTTATAATCGAGTTTTAAGCAATGATGAAATTATCGATATAGAGCGTTATTTATCAAGAAAATGGGCGATAAAATTAAGTTACTAATAAGCCGTTTCTCAATTATCAATTTTTAATTTATTCAAAGGTAATCTTTTGGTAAACTTCGCGATCAACCTCAATGACATCAACGGATATATCGCATCTTTTTTTCGGTAAATTTAAATTTTTATAAAAGTTTTTGGTATATTCAAGAGTCTGCAAAGCTAATTTTTTTCTAATCGCAACTTCCCTTCCCGATAAAATCTTAATCGAAATATGAATAAAATTTTCATCATTTTTTTCTAATCCAACTATGTAATTTTGATAAGCAATGGCGCGGATTTTACATTGATCAGGGTCGAAATTTCCCTCGCTAATACTAGACATAATTTTTTGAATTTCTCGACCAATTTTAAGAGTCTCTTGTTCGAAAATATTTTTTGAATGTTCGATGATAATGTGAGGCATAATTTGAAAATAATTAACAATATTTTTAAATTAAACTCTTAGTTTAAAAATTCAAAATTATTTTTATTCATTTTGTTATTTTAAAAATTTGCCAATAATTTTTAATTAATTTTTAGAAATAAATTGGCTTGTAAAATTTTTAAAATCTTTTGGATATTTATCTATCTCTTTCGCTTTGTTTTACTCGCCTTGATCTCAAGGATTGAGCCTGAGAAGAAAAAGGTACAAGGTTTACTTTTCCCTGCGAAGAGGCTTACATCCCTCTCCCCACTGGCGTGGGCGACGATAACTTCAAACCTCTCCTTATAACTGCTTGCGTCTTAAAGAAACTAAAGTGAGAGGATGAAAATTATGAAAGGAAAATTATCACTAACCCAAAAATAGCTAACTAAAATAATATTTATATAAATTAACTATTTTAGTTAATTTATAATTAGAATTAACTAGATATTTTTTTTCAAATGTAAATTGTTGGGAGTTAGGGATAGTTATTTTGTTTTAAAAATTTTTGAAATAATTTTTTAATTAATTATTAAGATACAAAGATGGTTCAAGCAAAGCTATAATTGCTTGCAAAAAGTCTAGTGATAAGAAACATTTCTTTAAAAAATTAATTGAAAAAATTTTTAGATTGCGAAATTTTTTTACCAATTTTTTGCATTATCTCAAAATCATTTTCATAGTTTGAGAATTGACCAAATAAGCCCCCTCTTGCATTTAAAGTAGATTGTTCGATTATTCCAAATTTCCTTTCATAAAAAATTTTATTCTCCGATAAATCTTCTATGTTATTCGAAAATAAAAATAATAAATTCAAAGCCATGTTATAATTCTTTGAGTCAATATTTTTTTTCTGCAAATAATCTAAAAAATCTTTATACTTAAACTCTCCTTCAACGATTTTTTTAGCAATTTCTGAATCCTGTAAATCAACAGCAATAAAGATTATTGAGGCAAACACATATCCAAGATCAGGAGAATTATTTTCACTTATTAAAAATGATAATAAAATTCTAAAAAATTGATTGATCTGCCTCGGGCTAAGTTTGAGTTTAATAAAAAATTCTTTCATGTAGATTTTAGTAGTATAGCTTGAATCCCCAAGGGCATCTATTTTAATGCCAATTTTTTTCCCATCATCTTCAATTTTTTTAAAAAATTCATCAACTGTCTTAAGAGCAAAACTATTGATTCCCTCTTCGCTGTATGGCAAAGCGATATCTCTATGGGCAAATTTACGATAATATTCGTCAAAATCTATTTTTCCATAAATACATTCCACCGATTGTTTTAGTTGGTCTTTATTGACCGCTAAAATAAAAATTAAACCCTTAGCATCAAAAAAATGCTTCAAGGTTTCTAGAAAATTAATAGCATAATCAGGGTGAGTTCTATCAAGCTCATCGATCAAAATTATTAATTGTTTTTCGGCGGTATATTCGGCGATTGATTGATTTAATTTATCAAACAAATCCCTTTTGGCAACGAACTGCTCGTAGATTTTATTGCCGTCAATTGGGTGTTTATTTGTATCGTAAATTTCTTTAATATTTACTCCAGTTTTACTATTAATAAACTGATTAGATATGATGCCAAATATACCAATTATCGATTTAAATTGATTAGAAATTGAAGTTAATTTTTCATCATTTTTTTTTGAAGATGATGGATTATTTCCGAGCAAATTGCAATCAAGGGTTCGTCACAAAAATCATTTTTCCATGAATTAATTAAAATAGTTTCGTATTTTTTTTCATTTAAATAATTTTTAAACATTTCCAGATAATGCGATTTTCCCATGCCAAATTTAGCATTTAAGCTAATAACAACGCTATTTTCGGAAAGTAAGCCATCAATTTGAACGCAGTTAAACAAATCATCGGCAAAACTTCTAAGGTTCATGCAATCAGATGATTCAAAGGTTTTTATAGAATTTATTTTCATGTTAACAATATTTAAATTTGAATAAAAATTTTATTTTAAGTTACATTCATTATGTTTTATTAACAATTAATTTATATAAAATCTCTTAAACTAAAATTAATTTCTTTACTTTAATTTTTACGCATTCTTTAAATTTTCGTGAATGCAATGCAAAGCTGTAAGGCCTTGAACCCCTAAATTTACTAAAAAACTCAGCAAACCAATGGGATCAACACTCACCCCTTGAGGGCTCTTCGCGTTTAAAAAAAGCCTAAACGGCTATTTTTTTACGCAAATAACCCCCCACCGACTCCTTAAGCCTTTACTGACCACTAAAGGCTTGTTCGGACGAACTCAAAGCCGTAAGGGGTGAGTGATAGATCGAGAAAAAAGTATCAGGTTACTTTTATTCTCCAATTTAAAAAAACTCGTCAAGCTTACGGGTTCATAACCCTCCTCTTGCGGGAGGGTAAAATTTTCTGCAAGAAAATTTTGGGAGGGGTTAGTAAAAAAGGTGCCACGTTACTTTTATTTTGATCCTAAAAATATGAAATTTTTTAAATAAAAATTAAGTTTTTTTAAAATAATTTGAGATTTTTTTAGAAATTTTTTTTAGTTTAAAAGTAAAATCAAGAAATCGCTATTATTAGATTTTTTTTATTTAAAGTTTTTCATATCTTGCATTATCCCATGTTACTCATGCTTTTTAACCCCTCACGGCTCCCAAACCGCAACTACCGTTGCGATTCGCTCGCCCGCTCTCCCTCAAGGGGAGAGCTATAGCTCGAGAGCTTTGAGACTATTTTATGAAATTGTAGTGATGTAAGCCCTTGAGGGGGGAGCAAGAGCCCGTAAATGTTACGAGTATTTTACTAAATGTAGGTATGCAAGAATATAAATCCATTTCTATGCAGATATTATTTATATTACTTTATCAATGGCTAAAATTCAATTGCGAACTAGCCTTTCTAGTGATTTTATGTTTTTTTAAAGATTTATTTATTTTATTAATTTTAGAATTTGGTTTTTTCATTTTAATAATTTCTGCAGAATTAATACCGGAAATTATCTTGCTAAAAAATGATACAATATAATTATAACATTCATAGTGAATTGGATAGTTATTTGTATATTGTTGATTTGAAATTACGTTTCCTGAATAATAGTAACCATTTATATATCCACTAATCTGATTAGAAGTGGGAATTGAATAATTGTATGAATGAATTTCAGTATGAGAACCTACAAAAACAACCTGAAGCAAAATATATTCCGCTCCAACATTTTTTCCAGCAAAAATCAGATCATCCGATGAATTAAAATATTTTCCACAGTGATGAAATCTTGATTTTCCAATTTCTTTATAGCCTTTATCTTCAATGATCTTAACATAATTATAAAAATTTTCGTATTGTTGTAATTTAATTACCTTAGGATCACCTGATGAATAAAATTCAGTTATTAAATTACTTGATAAAAAATTAATATTATAATTTTCTACGTATTTATTAACACATCCGAGTAGAAGAAAGGGGGAAATTGCTAATATTATTTTATAATACATGAGTAACAAAAATATATTCAAAAAAAAATCCGCAAGACTAAAATTAATTTCTTAACTTTAATCTTGCGGATTTCTAAATTCCATGAATGCAATGCCACCTGTAAGGCTGGCGATAACCTACTGTCGCTAATCATAACGACTAACTACCATTGGCGCGACGTGCGTTTCACTTGCGAGTTCTTAAATGTAATCGGGTAGTTCCTTGACCGCTATCGTCACCAGACCAACAAGTGGCATTTCTTGATAATTAGAGAATTAAATTCGAATTTCTCAAAATTTAAAACCTGTAAAATTTTGATTTCAATTTAATAATTTAAAAAATAAGAAGAATAAATCTCCAACCAAAAACTTAAAAATATTAAAATTAATTTTAAAAATTATTTTGAGTTGGGTTTTCTTAGATCCCCTTATTTTGAGTTGGGTTTTCTTAGATCCCCTTATTTTGAATTGGATTCTCTTGGATCCTCAAAAAAATTTAATAAAAACGCAAAAAAAACCGCAAGACTAAAATTAATTTCTTAACTTTAATCTTGCGGATTTCTAAATTCCGTGAATGCAATGCCACCTGTAAGGCTGGCGATAACCTACTCTCGCTAATCATAACGACTAACTACCATTGGCGCGACGTGCGTTTCACTTGCGAGTTCGGAATGTAATCGAGTGGTTCCACACCGCTATCGTCACCAGACCAACAAGTGGCATTGCTTGATAATTAGAGAATTAAATTCGAATTTCTCAAAATTTAAAACCTGTAAAATTTTTAGTTTCAACTTAGTAGAATTAATACCACACATAGTTTGAAAAATAAACCAATCGGGTTATTAGTACTGATTAGCTTAACGCATTACTACGCTTACACATTCAGCCTATCAACGTGGTAGTCTACCACGACCCTAATAGGGAAAACTTGTTTTGAGGGAGGCTTCCCACTTAGATGCTTTCAGCGGTTATCCCGTCCATACTTAGCTACCCAGCAATGCCCCTGGCGGAACAACTGGAACACCATTGGTACGTTCAACTCGGTCCTCTCGTACTAAAGTCAACTCCTCTCAATTTTCCAACACCTGCGGCAGATAGGGACCGAACTGTCTCACGACGTTCTGAACCCAGCTCACGTACCACTTTAATCGGCGAACAGCCGAACCCTTGGGACCTTCTTCAGCCCCAGGATGTGATGAGCCGACATCGAGGT
>CAMDJZ010000019.1 GCA_945901265.1 Rickettsia typhi | reverse complement strand
TTGAAATTTATTAAAAAAAAACTAATTTAAGGGTATCGATTTTAATTTAAAAAAATTTATTTATGAGTAATAAAAAAAACAATAGTAAGCAAGGTTTCGTTAATAATGATAATGATAATTTTGTCGAAGATTCAAAAGTCAAAAAAACTAAAAAAACTGCTAATAATGATCACGCACAGAGCGTTAATGATTCATTTAAGGATGCAAATAAAGAGCATTTTAATTTTGATGTTGAAGTTGGAAAAATTTTACAATTGATGATTAATTCACTCTACACCAATAAGGATGTAGCGTTACGTGAATTAATTTCAAATGCTTCAGATGCTTGTGATAAAATGCGTTATTTAGGAGCGCAAAATTCCCAATTGCAAGTTGATGATTTAAAAATATCTATCGCCATTAACAAGAAAGAGAAGTTGCTAATTATTACTGATAATGGCATTGGCATGAATCGTAATGATTTGCTTGAAAATCTTGGAACCATTGCTCGCTCAGGTACCGAAACTTTTGTAAAATCATTAACTGGAGATAAGCAAAAAGATGTGCAATTAATTGGTCAATTCGGAGTTGGCTTTTATTCAAGTTTTATGATCGCAAATAAAGTTGAAGTTATTTCACGAAAATTTAATGAGGAGCAAATTTGGCATTGGCAATCTTCCGGTGATCAACATTTTGAGTTAAAGGAATATAATTCATTAAGCGATGCTGAAAAATTAACTAGTAATACTCGAATCATTCTTCATCTTAAAGATGATGCTCACGATTTTCTTGATCGTTTTCATATCAAGCATGTCGTGCAAACTTATTGCGATCATATTAATTTCCAAATCGAATTTGTTCCTGAAAATACTGACAATGGAGCAAAGGCCGAAACTCTTAACTCAGCTTCAGCTTTGTGGAAAAAAAATAAAGATGAGATTAGCGCAGAACAATATCAAGTTTTTTATAAACATATCGCTCATCTCCCAGGCGATCCTTTTATGACAATTCACAGTAATGTCGAGGGCTTGTTGAGTTATACTAATCTTCTTTTCATTCCAAGCATTAAACCTTTTGATTTATTTCACCCCGATCGTAAATCATGCGTAAAACTTTATGTTAAAAAAGTTTTTATTAGTGAGGAATTAAGTTTAGTTCCAGCTTGCATGAGATTTTTGAGGGGATTGATTGATTCCGATGACCTACCTTTAAACATCAGTCGTGAAACATTGCAACATAGTGCAGTGCTTGATAAAATTAGAAAATCAGTTGTAAATAAAGTTCTTGCAGAGCTTAAGAAAAAGGCTCGCGATGAGGAAGAGGAATATTTAAAATTTTGGAATAATTTTGGGGCAGTTCTTAAGGAGGGACTTTGTGAATCATCAGAATTTCGTGAAAAAATTTTAGAAATTTGTCGTTTTTATTCTTCAAAATCTCCAGATAAATTAATTAATATAAATGAATATTTGGAGCGCGTGAGGGCAGGGCAAGATCGCATCTATTTTTTAACTGGCGAATCAATTGAAAAAATTAAAGCCTCTCCGCAATTGGAAATATTTTTACAAAAAGATATTGAGGTGCTTTACCTTTGCGATGCAGTTGATGAGTTTTGGGTTACGGTGATGTTGCCATTTAAAGATAAGGAATTTCAGTCAATAAATCGTCACGATGTTGATATAGAAAATATCGATAAAACTGCTGAAGATAAAAAAGATAGCGATGATAAAAATGACAATGAAGAGCCAATAGATGCAACGGATAGTAGGTTTGATGGTCTTCTTAATTTTATTAAAGAAATTTTAGGTGATAAAGTTGACAAAGTAAGAATTTCAAAAAAATTAACTGGATCACCAGTTTGTTTAGCGGTTGGATCAAACTCTATGGATATTCGATTAGAGCGATATTTACTTGAACAAAAACAAATTAATTCAGCTTCAGCAAAAATCTTGGAAATTAATGCCAACAATTCAATCATTAAAAAATTACAAGAGGATTATATTTGCGAAGATAAGAAAAATCATAATAGCGATATAGTTAGAACTTTGTTTGATCTGGCTTGTATTATTGAAGATGAGCCAATCAAGGACACCGCAGATTTTTCAAGAAGAATTCAAAAAGCTTTACAATAAATTATCATCTTGAATAGATTTTATTTTTAAAAATATTTACTTGATGTAATGCTTTTTATTTATCATCATCTTTTGTGCAAAACTGTTTTAAATCACTAGCATAAAGCAATTGTTGTTGATGATTGGGATTTTTTTTGTCGAGATTTTTTTCAACTTTTTTTATTAGTTTTAAACATTTTTCTTTATCATTAATTAAAAGATTAAACTCAGCTAAAGCTAGATTGGCATTGGCTTCATCATTTAATTTGGCATAAGCGTTAGCAAGATTTTTAAATAAAATTGGATTATCATCTTCAAATTTTTGCGCTTCCTTTAAGCGAGAAATAGCTAGTTGAATTAACTCTTCATCGCTATTTTTTAAACTCAATAATGATAAAGCAAAGCTAATTTTAGTTAATGCATTATCAACTGAATTAAGTTTAGAAATCGCCTGGCTGTAAGCGATAATTGCTTGTTGATTTTTGCTACTTTCAAATAAAATTTGTCCTTTAAGGTCATATAAAAAACCTTGTTTAGGTTTTTCCTTGATCAGCGCATCAATATTTTCTAGGGATAAAGACAATTCACCTTGACGAAAATAAGCAATTGCTTTGACATATTTACCAATAAAACTATTACTATCCTTATATTTCTTAATTAATTCATCAGGTCTCTCAAGAAAGCCTTCAAGCTTTGCAAGAGCAATTTCCATAGCAGGTTGTAATTTTTGATTTATTTTAGCTGAAGAAAAATTTTGTTTAATAGTTCGAGCTTTTATTAATTCAATACGCTTAGCGCTTATGGGGTGCGAAAGCATATATTCATCAATATGATCTTTATAGCCAATCATTTGGCTGTTGAAATAATTAAGCAATTCAACTAAACCAGTTGCGGGATAGGAAAGCTTAGAAAGATAGTCAATAGCTAATGAATCAGCAGCTTCTTCTTGGGTGCGAGTATATTTCATCATTAATTTTTGGGCACTTTGCGATCCTCCTAAAATCAAGGCCGATCCAGCATCAATTGATCCACCAACAACTGCACCAATACCGAGAAGATAACTTAAAAGCATGGCATTTTCGGCCTCTTTCATGCCTTCTTGCGATCTGGCAAGGTGTCCTGAAGCAATATGTCCAGTTTCGTGAGCAATTACACCAATCAAGGCATCGGGGGTTTTAAATTTGCGAATTAAGCCGGTATTGATAAAAATCTTTTGACCTTGCGATACGAAGGCATTGATGTTATCGTCATTGATAATGTATATTTTAATTTCATCAGGATTTAATCCAGCTTCTAAAAAAATTGGTCTTGCTAATTGATATAAAAATTTTTCGATTTCTCGATCACGAATTATTGACGGATTGGCGTAACAGCTAGAGGGAATGGCAAAGCTAAAAATTAACGATATTGCACAAAATATCGTAAAAATGATTGCTGATTTTTTATTTTTATGTTTTAAAAACATTATATTTAAAATAATTTCTTAACAATTATTTTCTTAAAAAAAAATAATTGCAATCATAATCTTAATTTGATTTAAGTAAGTAATGCCAAATTAACTTGAGAATATATACTTTTATAATTTTAAAATTAAGCTTTATCTTTTTGGCTCAAAATCTTCAAAAAACTCAGCCTTATGGTAATAAGACTTAGTTTTTTAAAGATTTTTATTTAATCATGTCGAATCATAAGCCTGAAAGGCAAAAATCCTATTTCAAAAATAAAATTCAATAATAATTTTGTAAAAATCATGGCAAAAAATTATCACGATATAATGCTTTTAAATCTCTTAAAATACTTGGTAATGCTTGCTTTATTTGCATTATTTTTGGCAGTTTTTATATATTTAGCAAAAAGTAATTTTAAAATTCCTCAACGAGAAATTCTTGTCGAAATTGATCTAAAAAATAAAATTAATTTATGTTTACCGCAAGAAGATAAGGTTAATTAAAAAAATAACCATAGTGAATAATCAAGAATTAATAATATTATTTATTGAAAAAATTAAAGCTGAGGATGGCTTAAGTATAAACACCGCATTGTCTTATCAGCGCGATCTAGAATTATTCGTAAAATTTTTAAATGATGTTAAGATTGAGATTATAAAAGTTGATTTATTGATTTTGCGTAAATATCTTTCCAGTTTAGATAAGCAAGGTTTGAAATCATCTTCAGTTTCTCGGAAAATATCTTGTTTAAAAAATTTTTATAAATTTTTATTACAAGAAAACTTTTTAAATGTAAACCCAACTTCCGAATTAGAATCGCCAAAAAAAGAACGTCATTTACCAAAATTTTTAAATGAAGAAGAAATTTTAAAATTACTTGAAGTAGTAAATAAAGATGAAAGCGAATTTGGATTGAAATTGGCAACCATGCTTGAAATCATGTATTCAGCTGGATTGCGCGTATCCGAATTGGTTTCACTAAAATTTTCCTGTTTAGCTTTTGATGATGGTGAAATTCGCAATTATTTGATGATAAAAGGCAAGGGCGAAAAGGAGCGAATTGTGGTGCTTAATAAAGCAACTATCAAAATTTTAAAAAAATACTTATTATTTCGTGAAGCAATTGGTTTAAAAGATAGTAAATGGCTATTTGTTGGTAACGCTAGGAGTAGCAAGACAAAAGATCTAAATGATCTTGAAAAAAAAACGCGCTTTTCTCTTAAACACATTACTCGTCAAAGATTTCATGGAATGCTTAAAGAGCTTGCTCATAAGGTTGGAATAGATCCTTCAAGAGTTCATCCCCATGTAATTCGCCATTCATTTGCAACGCATTTACTTAATAACGGTATTGATTTGCGATTACTCCAAGAGTTGCTCGGTCATAGCGATATTACTTCTACTGAAATATACACTCACATCATGAATACAAAGCTGAGACAGATTGTTGAAGAGCATCACCCTTTATCAAAAATTGATGGTAATTTATAATAATTTATCAAAATAATACTTGAAAAATATGTAGATTATTTTAAACAATAATTAATAATCTCAAGTTGTAAAAACTATTTAAAAATAAGAAAAAAAATCATTTTATGGCAAGCCAACAAGACTCATCAAAAGAATATCTGTTAAAAAAACTTCGTAATGAATTTCTACCACCTTATAATCCCTATCAATCATCAGATGAAAGTGATACTCCCATAACTTTAAAAGGAGATAATAAGCCTCTAAGAAGTTTAAAAGATAGCCAAGATAAAATTGATCAAAAGAAACCCAATAAAGCAACATTAGGAGAATTAAAAGCTAGAAAAGTTGTTGAAGATATTTTAGATCTTCAGATCAGTGGCCATGAAATAGCAATTCAAGAAATTCAAAATAAAATAGCCGCTCTAATTGCTCTTGAAAAAGAGGAAGCTTTCGTTCAGCAAGATCAAAATACTGTGGGTTCTTCAAGTTTAAATGGCGTAAAAAATAGTAAACTTACTGGCCAATTTTTTTTTCAAAAACCTGTAAAATTAACCCCGCGACAAGAAGAGTTGAAAATGTTAACTGACATGATCAAAGATAGTAAAAATAAGGTTGAAAAATTAAATATTAAAAAAACTGAAGAAGAATTTAAAAAACGTCTTACTGAAATCATGAGAGAATCTGAAGAGTTAGAGAGTTACTACCGATATGAGGATAGCAGAAAAGGAAAGAATCGAGTTTTTTCTTTGCCACAAGATAGCCTATTGTCACTCAGCGAAATATTAGGACAATCAGATATCAGGCATGAAGTTGTAGAAATTCCAGCAAATCAACTAGTTCAACAAACTGATAATTCAGCCCAAAATCAAATTCCTCAAGAACAAGTTTCGGTGATTGTTGTTAATGATCCGCAAAATATTTACCAACAGCAATATGATCAAGGCATGGGGCAAATATCGCAAGGTCAATCTTGGGTTGCAATGGTTAAAAGTGACAGAAGTAATCAAAGTCAGCCAGTTTTGCAAAACTCTTCTACGCAAATTCAACCAGCACCGCAATCTTCTTTTCAGTCGCAGTTACCAGCTAAGCCAGTGGTTGGTTCTTTTACGCGAGATCTTGGTGAGCAAAGAGCTGCGGTAATGGTTGTGGGTCGACAAAAATAAGATCACAAATCCTTTAAAATCATGATATTGTAGCTCCAGAGCTATTTAATTATAGATAAAAGTTATTTAAAAAATTATCAGTTTTATTATTAAAGATTAATGATAATTGTTGAGATATTTTTTTATTAACTTGTTTTACTATTTTTAAATCATCTTCACTAAAATTAGTTAAAACATAATTAGAAATACTATATAAACTATTTTCTGGGCGAGATATTCCTAAGCGAAGTCGCAAATAATCATTGCCAATTGCTTCATCAATTGATTTTAAACCATTATGGCCAGCGCTACTTCCCCCTAGCTTTACTTTAATTCTTCCCAATTCTAAATCAAGATCGTCGTGAAGAATTAAAAGATTATCTTGATTAATTTTATAAAAATTTAAACAAGGTAAAACTGCTGATGCGCTTAGATTCATGAATGTTTGTGGTTTTAAAATTATAATTTTTTTTTGATCAATTTCGCCGAAAAAAAATTCACTATTAAACTTATTGCCATCGGCTTTAAAACCATAATCCTCAATAATTTGATCAGCTAATAAAAAGCCAAAATTATGACGTGTAAATTGATATTTCTTGCCATGATTTCCTAGTCCAACTATTAAATGCATATTTATAAATTAAATTTAAAATAGAGAATCGTCACGAGTAAAGAAAATAATTTTTTAAAATAAATTGCGATTTACGGCATTAATTATTCTATTTTTTATTTTGATTATTTTCTTTACTTGAAATGCTATATGAGATATTTTAGTTTTAAAAAAACTCCCTGATTATTGACTTTAAATAATGAAAAAAATTTTTGCATTTACAATTTTAATTTTGCTCAATTTGTTTTTTTACAGTTGCGCAAATGTCACTAATTACGAACCTTATTTAATCTCGTCAAATCCTCAAATAAAAAGAATTGAACGAGGGGATCATGATGTTTGTTTATCATTAAAATTAAATTTCGATAGTCAAGATATAATGCAAAGTAAGTTATATTGGCGATGTCGTTTAACATTTGCAAAATACCGCTTAAAACCAAGGGGATCAAGTCAAGTAAGCAATGAGATTGATGATAAAATCGCTAATTTAGTTGCGCAAATCTCGTTAAAATTAGCAAGTGATTCAATAGAAAATTTATACACTCAAAATCAAAAACTTGATAATTTTCATCATAATCGCTGTTTAAAATTAGGCTATGAAGTTGAAACTGATGATAGAAAAAAAATTGAAGAATATTTTACTTGTCGCAAGGCATTAATCGATGAATATAATCTATCAGCTCCTTACGGCAATGAAGAATATTTAAAATATAAAAATGATAGTTACGATATTGGTTTTGCAATTGATCAAATAATTTCGCGCAATCTTAAAAAACAGCAAGAAGCCAAGGATAAATATCCTAATTGCGTTAAATATTCACTTTATTCACAAAATTATAAAAATTGCATAAAAGCAATTGAAGAAAATAAAAAGTGTTTATCAAAAATTATTGATAAAATTTATAAAAAAGATGGTGAAGAAAAAATTATTTGTCAAAGAAAAGCATATGAGACCTATGGTGATAAATTATTAATCGATTTTGATATTAGGCAAAAAGAAATTGCCAAAGATAATTTTATTGCTGATTCTTCTAATAAAAATAACCTAGAAGCCCTTGGCTTAAAAGCAAAAATGTTTAGCGTTGAGAGTAAAGAAAAAGCCAGCGAAAATAATTCACTTAAAGAAGATCAAGAAAAAAGAAAAATCCAACAGCAAAATATTAATTCTCGCAGTAATTTATATACTAAAAGCGAACTTACTCACTTACGTAGACGCTATATTAGCTCTTGTCAAAAAGACATAAATAATAAAATCTTTGAATATCAAAATGAGCTAAGGCAGCAATGCGATCAGATGCTAGAATATGATGAAATTATTGAATAAAATTAGCTTGTCGGATGCAAAGTTGTAAATTAAAAATAGAATATATTTGGATAATTAATTTATTTGCCTTGAGTATGATTGGATTGAGCTGGATTGGTTTCTTCTGCAATTTTCGTGAAATATCTTGCAAAAGATGATCGCCATAATTTAAAATGATCATTTGCTTGAAATAAACAATTTAAAATAACAATTATTTAAAATAATAAATGAAAAATTTGGCGTTAGAAAATATTCAAAAACTTATAAAAAATAATTCACAAGATCAACTTGCCAAAGCCTTGCCAAAATCATGGCCTTTTGAAGAAGCTTTGCGCATTTACGAAAAAATAAAAGGTAAAACTCCGAATAAAGGCTATGTTTTATTTGAAACTGGTTATGGACCTTCAGGATTACCGCATATTGGAACATTTGGTGAAGTAGTTAGAACCTCAATGGTGCGTTTCGCATTTTCCTTAATTGCTCCTGAAATTCCGACCAAAATGTTTTGCGTTTCTGATGATATTGATGGGCTTCGCAAAGTTCCCGATAACATTCCTAATCAAGCTTTAATCAAAGCTAATTTAGGCAAGCCATTAACCTCAGTGCCTGATCCATTTGGAACTCATCAATCTTACGGTCATCATATGAATGCCCGTTTATGTAGCTTTCTTGATTCATTTGGCTTTGAATATGAATTTATTTCGGCAACTCAAAAATATAAAAGCGGTGATTTTGATGTCACAATGTTAAAGGTTTTAGAAAAATATGATGAGCTGATGGAGCTAATGCTACCAACGCTTGGTAATGAAAGGCAAGAAACATATTCACCTTTTATGCCAATTGATGAAGAGTCGGGAATCGTTGTCGATAAAGGTGTTAAGTCGATCGACAAAAAAAAAGGAACGGTGATTTATATCGCGCCAAATGGTCAAGAAAAAGAAATTTCTGTAACTAAAGGTGGATGTAAATTACAATGGAAAATAGATTTTGGAGCTAGATGGTTTGGCCTTGGCGTTGATTATGAAATTTATGGTAAAGATCATCAACCGAATGAAAAAATTTATCGCAAAGTCTGCGAAATTCTTGGTGGAGTTGCTCCCGTAAATTATACTTACGAAATGTTTTTATCAGAAACTGGTGAAAAAATTTCCAAATCAAAAGGCAATGGCATTGCCGTTGAAGACTGGTTAAGATATGCTCCAGCTGAATCGATGTCTTTATTTATGTTTCAAAAACCTCGTACCGCTAAACGATTATATTTCGATGTAATTCCTAAGGCGATGGATGAATATTTAAATTTCGCACAAAGCTTTGCCGATCAAAGCGCTGAACAACAATTAGAAAACCCAGCATTTTTTATTCATAATGGCGAAGTTCCCAAACAAAAATTAAATTTTAATATTAGCTATTCATTGCTATTAAATCTTGCTGGGGCATGTAATCCTGAAAATGATGCAGTTTTATGGGGATTTATTTCAAAATATCAAGCGGGATTAACACCGCAAAATTCACCACTTCTTGCGCAAATGGTCGACAAAGCCATCAATTATTATAATGATTTTATTAAGAAAAATAAAAAATATCGTGAGGCTACGGAGGCAGAAAAATCAGCAATTCATGAACTTGCAAGTGAGATAAAAAAAATTGATTTATCTAAACAAAATGACGCAAGCGAATTACAAAATTTAGTTTTCCAAATCGGCAAAAATCATGGCTATGAAAAAAATATGCGTGAGTGGTTTTTAGCACTTTATCAAATTTTACTTGGACAGGATCAAGGCCCGCGAATGGGGTCGTTTATTGCTTTGTTTGGCGTTGATAATTTCGTGAAATTGGTTGTGGAGAAGGTGTGGGAGTGAAGAGGAAAAATAAAATTAATCAAATATGAATTTTGAATTTCTTAGCAATTTAGTAAAACTTTTTGGGAAAAAATGTTATTACGCTTGTGCTGCTCTTCTAATCGTTATCCCATTTAATGATGCACTAGAAGAATTTTTTATAAATAATAAAAAATATTTTGTGGCGCTTTGGTTATTTGCTATTATTGCAATTATTGATATTTTAAATATTTGTTATTTAGAATTAAAAGAATTCAAATCTAAAAAAGAACATGAGAAACAAAAAACAAAAAATTTTTTGAATTCCATAGAATTAGTTAAATTAAATCATAAAAATGGCATAAAAATACTTTATTTTTTATTTAATTTACCTGTTCATGGTGATGAAAATTGTAAATCAATTAAAAATATAATTAGAGAGCTTGATTACAGTGATATTGTTTCTAAATTTGCTAAAATTTCAATTGATAAGGATAATAAATTTTTATTAAAGAATGAAATTGTAATTATAATTTTTGATAAAGAATTTTATGAATTCTTGAAAAATTATTTTCAAAAAAACCCTCAAAAGAAATTAAATATCAGCTCGATTATTTAAAAATATTTTAACTTATTTTGTTAATGTTTTAAACTCATAAATCCTTCAGGCTTTAGCTCCCCCTTAAAGCTTTCGGTCTTATCACTCTCCCCCCTTGCGGGAGAGTCGCAGAGCCAACTTGTTGGCGATGCGGAGAGGGGGATTAGAATCGAAGCGACGAAGCAATTAGAAAAAACTAAAGCAAAAAAAATTTAAAAAAAACAATTTCTTTTTGGATAAACGTTTCATCTTTTTCTTCGAAAAAGATTCACGCCAGGGATTGCTTCGCTTCGCTCATTATCCCGCTCTTCGCTAAAAATAGCCGTTTAGGCTATTTTTTAAACGCGAATAGCCCGCAAGGGGGGGTGATGACCCCGTAAGCTTGACGAGTTTTTTTAAATTTTAAATTGGAGAATAAAAGTAACCTGGTACCTTTTTCGAAAAATTATCAGGCTCTAGCTCCCCCCTTGAGGGTTTACAAATCTTCATTTAATAAAATACTCGAAACGATTTCGGTGTAATCACCCTCCACTTGCGGGAGGGTAAAATTTTCTGAAAGAAAATTTTGGGGAGGGGTCAGAAACAAAATTAAGAAATCGTCTTTTTTAGAATTTCTTTGCGGATAAACGTTTCATCTTTTTCTTCGAAAAAGATTCACGACTGGGATTGCGTCGCTTACGCTCCTGATCCCGTTATTTGCTAAAAATAGCCGTTTAGGCTATTTTTTAACGCAAATAACCCGCAAGCGGGAAGGAGGAGATCACTAGTGATATTAAATTTATGAAAATATTTTAAACGCTAACGAGCTTATGGCTATCTGTTAAGGAGTGAGTTATTTGCTCGAGTGAATCGTGGGTTTTTGTAATGTTTTAGGGGTGTAAGCCATAAAGCGGGAGGGTGATTTAGAATCGAGTCCTCGCAGTGTCCATTCTTTTAAGCGCAGAGCTTATTAACCAAGAGCTTATTACCTTTTTTATTAAACTAAATTAGCAATTAACTCTTTTTCATTATGACTAACAATTTTTACTTGAAATAAACTGTTTTCCTTAACTTTAAATATATTTTGTGAAAAGTTATTAGTTAATAATTTTAGGTTTTCTTCAATGCGAACATTTAAAAAATTCGTGGTTTTGCCAAGATTATTTTTTTCTACCAAAATAGTAAATTCTTTTCCAACTTGCTTGCTGAGATATTTTTCGAGTTGTTTTTCTCCAGCGTGACGCAAAATTTTTGTGCGATCTTTTATAATTTTTTTATCAAGTTGCTTCATCTTTGAAGCAGGTGTACCAAGGCGTGGTGAGTATGGAAAAATATGCGTAAAAATTAAATCAGCTTCGTCAATTAATTTCAAACTATTTTCAAACATTTGCTGATCTTCGGTTGGAAATCCAGCAATTAAATCAGCGCCAAACGTTATATCGGGTCTTAATTCTCTTGCTCTTTTACAAAAATCTAAAAGCTCTTGACGATTATGTCTGCGCTTCATTCTTTTTAAAATTAAATCATCTCCTGATTGTGCACTCAAGTGTAAGTAAGGTGTAAGACGAGGTTCGCTGGCTAAAACTTCTAAAAATTCATCATCAAGTTCAGAAACATCAATTGAAGATAAGCGAAGTCTTTGTAATTCTGGCACTAGTTTCAACAACTTTTTTATCATTTGGGATAATGAAATTGGTAGTGGTAAATCCTTGCCATAATCAGAAATATCAACGCCCGTAAGGACAATTTCTTGATGACCATTGGCAATCATTTTTTTACATTGACTAACAATTTCGCCAAAACCAACTGACCTGCTATTACCTCTGCCATATGGAATAATGCAAAAAGTGCAGCGATGATTACAGCCATTTTGAATTTCTAAAAAAGCTCGTGTTTGATTTTCAAAATAACTAACTAATTGCGGAGCGGTGTCGCGCACTGACATAATGTCGTTGACCTTGATTTTACTCAGCTCATAATCATTAAGAGACTTATCTTTTTTGTGAAGTTCTTCATAAAAAAGACGATCTTGATGATGATTTTGATCGCGATTATTGGAAATTAATTGTTCATTTTTAATTTTAATATCAGAATTATTTTGATTATTTAAAGCTTCTTTTTTTTGGGGATTATCTGTCAAAGAAAAATTATTCTGATAGCTTTCGAGCTTTGATTTTTCGATATTGCCCAGCACCAAATCAACTTCTGGAAGTGTTGCATATTTTTGTGGATCAATTTGCGCAGCACAGCCAGTGACAATAATTTTTGCATATGGATTATTTTTACGAGCTTTGCGAAGTGATATGCGCAGATCCTTTTCAGCTTTAGCAGTTACGGCGCAAGAATTAAAAACAATTAAATTTTTTTGTCCTGACAACTCAACAGCCTGTTTAATTGCTTCTGATTCAAAAGCATTTAGACGACAGCCAAAAGTGATAATTTGATTATTTTCTTCTTTTGACATCATTTACTAAAACCAAGTGATTAACAACTTTTTTTACGCCATTAATTTTTGCCGCGATATCAAGAGCATTCTGCATTTCCAAGTCATCAGAGGCTATGCCAAGAATGTAAACACTTCGATCAACAGTAGTGATTTTGTAGTTGATGCTATGTAAATTACTATTAAAGAATATTTTATTTTCAAGTTGCAGGGTAATAAAATAATCAATCAAGGCAGATGAAAAATCGCGAGGTCGAAGTTTTTCTTGGCGAATTTGAATTTCGTCAATAACTTCTTTAACATTTGGAATTTTCCAAGCTAAATCTTGCGCAAGCTTGGCCTTGTTAGTATCGCGAACAATTCCCGTAAGTAAAACTCGTCCTTCATTAACGCTAATATCAACAGAATTACCAATATTTTTTAAACCATTACCCAAGAATTTTGTTGCTAATTTTGAAGCGATTACCACATCTTTTTGGGTATTGTAAAATGATTTTTCGCGAATGGAAATTCCACCACCTGCAACCGAGCTAAGCACTACAGTCTCAACGCAAGAACATAGAATAAAACTAAGTAAAAATAATAACAGAAAATTATTTTTTTGCAGAGAAATTTTTTTCATGAATAATTTATTTAACAGTTTAAAATTTAAAGAAATTTTATAAATTTTATTGAATTATTTTTAATTATTTAAAAAAAATAAAAAATAAATCATTAATAAAATAATTTAAGATCAGCGCTTAACCGCAGACTTATCTTAAGGTATAAGCCTTAAAAAGATAATTTTATTTTTTCAATATTGCAATTTATTTTTTTGAAATTTACTATGATTGAAAAGCTATATAACTTTAAACTATATTTTAATATAGATTTTTTTGGGTCGTTTTTTCAAGTTTTTGAGCTTAAAAATAAGGCTTTAAACAAAATTTAATATTATTAATTAACTTACAACAAGGCTAATTAAATATTAATATTTTTGTTAATTTATGCGGGTGTAGCTCAGTGGTAGAGTACAACCTTGCCAAGGTTGGTGTCGAGGGTTCGAGTCCCTTCACCCGCTCCATTTTTTGGATCAAATAGCTCCAGGTAAATTTTTGCTGTGATTAGTTTTGCTAATTGTCTTTAAGAATTTTACGGCGAATTTTTATCGCAAATAAGCTTT
The DNA here is from genome assembly GCA_945901265.1 of Rickettsia typhi. Lineage (GTDB taxonomy): Bacteria > Pseudomonadota > Alphaproteobacteria > Rickettsiales > UBA1997 > CAILUF01. The sequence goes on along the minus strand of CAMDJZ010000019.1, from coordinate 13,429 downwards.
AATGATGTTATCTTTCAGATAATTTTTTGGCATAAAATTCTTCACCAATTTTAATTTCTTCGCGATTATTTTTTACTCGCCAATCGTTGGTATCTCTAAGTGAATAGATACATCCACAATATTCCTGCTTATAAAAATTTTCTTCCTTGGCAATTTCATACATTCTTTTTGCGCCATTGGCCTTTCGCCAATTGTAAGTCCAATAGGTTAATCCTTGATAATTTTTGGCTGATCTAGTTCCGCAATCATTGATTTGTTCCATATTTTTCCAACGCGAAATGCCAAGTGAGGATGTAAAAATTTCGAATCCATTTTCATGAGCATAAAGGGCAGTGCGTTCAAAGCGCATATCAAAACATTTGGTACAACGCTCTCCACGTTCGGGTTCTCGTTCTAAACCTTTGGCGCGCGAAAACCAATTTTGTACATCATAATCGGCATCAATAAATTCAATATCAAGCTCTTTAGCGTAGCGAATATTTTCTTCTTTGCGAATCTCATATTCTTTTTTTGGGTGAATATTGGGGTTGTAAAAAAAAATGGTAAGATCAATTCCTGAAGCTTTCATTCTTTTCATTAAATCGCCAGCGCATGGAGCGCAACAGCTATGTAACAAAACCTTATTATTTGAGAAATGGTTGGGAAGCTTGAGGTTGTAGGTATATTCTTCCTTATCATTTTCTTTGTTAACGTTATATAAGTTTTGCATATTTTTCATAAATTTAGTTTGAAACTTAAACTTTTTCGTTAAGATTACTGATCTAATTTTATTATTTAAGTTTTTTTTGTAATGCCAGAACTTCCAGAAGTTGAAACTATAAAACGCGATTTAAAAATTTTAGAAGATCAAAAAATTATTGATATATTTCGTTCTGATAAAAAAATGCGCATATGCTCAAGCCTTGATTTACAAGAATTGGTGGGTTTCAAAATTATTGAAATTAACCGAAAAGCACGATATTTATTAATAAAAAACAATAATCATCAAACTTTAATAATTCATCTTGGAATGAGTGGAAGGTTAACCATTGCTGATAATTTTAATAAAAATAAACATGATCATTTTGCTTGTCAATTTATTGATGGAAAATGGTTGATTTTCAACGATCCACGCCGTTTCGGATTTGTTGATTTAGTTTTGGATAAAAATTTATCGCAACATAAAATGTTATCTAAACTTGCTCTTGAGCCATTGGCAGAAGAATTTAATTGGCAATATTTGCGTGATAAATTATCTAAAAAAAATCTTAATATTAAAACTACCATTATGGACAATCAAATTGTTGTTGGAGTAGGTAATATTTATGCAAGTGAATCTTTGTTTGACGCGCAAATTTCGCCAATGCGTAAATCTTGTAGCTTGTCGATAATTGAGTTAAAAAAACTTGTTAAATCAATTAAAAAAATCATTAGCAATGCTATTGAAAATCGTGGATCATCAATTTCTGATTATGTTGATACCAAAGGTAATTTAGGAAATTTTCAAAATAATCATCAAGTTTATGATCGAGCGCAAGAAGACTGCGTTATTTGTAAAACTAAGATTGAGCGCATGGTGCAAAATGGTCGAGCTAGTTATCATTGCACTAATTGCCAAACTTAAATATATTTTTTTAAGAATAAGATCGACAGCGAATAATACGCAATAAATTGAGCGATTTGTTTTTAATGAAAAATTACGAAGCTCTTTAATTTCCTTCTGAATTGGGATCTATTGATTAAACTTAATCATCCAATTTTAGCGCTGCTAAAAATGCGCTTTGGGGAATTTCTACATTGCCAATTTCACGCATTTTTTTCTTACCTTTTTTTTGCTTATCTAATAATTTTCTTTTACGCGAAATATCACCACCATAGCATTTGGCCGTAACATCTTTTCGCATTGCTGAAATTGTTTCACGAGCAATAATTTTTCCGCCAATTCCAGCTTGAATTGCAATTGCAAACATTTGACGGGGAATTAAATCTTTAAGTTTTACGCAAATTCCTCGACCTCTAGTTTCTGCACGAGTTTTGTGAGTAATAAAAGATAAGGCGTCAACTAAATCGCCATTAACCATAATCGATAATTTTACTAATTGACTTTCTTCATAGGAATCTATAACCCAATCAAAGCTAGCATAACCTCGCGAACAGGATTTTAAGCGATCATAAAAATCATAAACAATTTCATTAAGAGGTAACAGATAAACTAGCATTACGCGATCGCCAATGTAGCTTAATTCCTTTTGTGAACCACGTTTTTGAGTACATAAATCAAGCACTGCGCCAAGATAAGCTTCGGGAGTCATAATCGTTGCTTTGATCCAAGGTTCTTCCATTTTTTCAATGTTGATTGGATCGGGCATTTCAGCTGCGCTATGAATTTCAAGAATTTCTCCATTACGCATATGAATTTTATAGACTACCGATGGAGCAGTAGTGATCAGGTCTAAATCGAATTCGCGCTCTAATCTTTCTTGAATAATTTCAAGATGAAGTAATCCAAGAAATCCACAGCGAAAACCAAAACCAAGAGCGCTTGAAGTTTCAGGTTCATATTCAAAACTGGCATCGTTAAGATGAAGTTTCGCTAAAGCATCGCGAAATTTTTCAAAATCAGAAGCATCGATTGGATAAATTCCGCAAAAAACTACTGGTTGGTTTTGTTTAAATCCCGGTAGGGCTGAAGCATTATCATTATTGGCCATAACTATGGTATCGCCAACTTTACAATCGGCAACTTGTTTGATTTGAGCATTTATAAAACCAACTTCTCCAGCGTGCAATTCCTCGCAAAAGAATTTTTTAGGAGTAAAAAAACCAACTGAATCTACTTGATAAATTGCGTTAGTTGCAAGCATTTTAATCTTTTGACCCTTTTTAATTGTTCCATCAATAATCCTAGCGAGCACTATAACGCCAAGATATTGATCGTACCAGCTATCAATCAAAAGCGCTTTTAATTCGCCATCAACATTACCTTGTGGAGCAGGTAAGTTTTTTATAATTGCTTCTAAAGTATCGTGAATTCCAACGCCAGTTTTAGCTGAAACCAAAATACTTTGTGAAGCGTCAATGCCGATAACTTCTTCGATTTGTTGTTTTACTTTTTGTGGTTCACTTGCAGGTAAATCAATTTTATTTAAGACGCAAATAATTTCATGATTATTATCAATTGCTTGGTGAACATTTGCCAGAGTTTGCGCTTCAACACCTTGCGTTGAATCAACTACTAAAATCGAACCTTCGCAAGCAGCTAAACATCTGCTAACTTCGTAACCAAAATCAACATGTCCAGGAGTATCCATCAAATTAAGCATGTAATTTTGACCATCATCGGCTTTGTAATTTAAGCGAACCGTTTGTGCTTTGATGGTAATACCACGCTCTTTTTCAATATCCATGGAATCAAGAATTTGCGCGGTCATTTCACGATCTTCTATGGCTCCGCATTCCTGAATTAAGCGATCAGAAAGTGTTGATTTACCATGGTCAATATGGGCAATAATTGAGAAATTGCGAATGTGACCTAGAGTTGATTTTTGCTTTGTCATTAAATTTTTAAAACTAGATTAAATTTTAATTTTCTTTAAGAAAAAATTAAAATGAATTTGACGGCTGAAATTAATAATTTAGACTGTTAAAAGTTAATTTAAACATTTTATTTCAACTTTAAAATAAATTTTCAATGTCAAATAATAAATTACAGCCAGTTAGAGGAACCAAAGATTTATTTGGCGCAGATATTAAAAGTTTTAATCAGATAATCGCTTGCTCTAGAAGACTTAGCGAGTTTTTTAACTTTGAAGAATTGCAAACGCCAATTTTTGAATTTAGTGAAATTTTTGAGCGCAATTTAGGTGAAGCTTCTGATATTATTTCTAAAGAGGTTTATAAATTTCTAGATCGTTCGCAGAATTTTCTTACCTTGAGACCAGAATTCACAGCTGGAATTGTTCGAGCATTAATTTCTAACGGTGAATTATCACAAATATTGCCTCGCAAGTTTTTTTCTTTTGGACCAATTTTTCGCTATGATCGCCCGCAAAAAGGTCGTCAACGACAATTTCATCAAATTAATTTTGAAATTTTTGGCGAAGATAGCTTGTTCGCAGATGTTGAGGCGATATTGCTTGCAAGCTCTATTTTAAAGGATTTAGGAATTTTAAATCAAGTAAATTTAGAAATTAATTCACTTGGTTGTGCACAAACAAAATTTAAATATGAACAAGCTTTACAAGAATATTTTACACGTTTTCAAAATGATTTATCTTCAGATTCTAAAATGCGATTAGAAAAAAATCCACTACGAATACTTGACTCAAAAGACAGTGCTGATATTGAAATTCTTACTGATTCGCCATTAATTAGCGATTTTTATTCACCGCAAGCCCAAGAAAGATTTTTGGAAATTTTAGAATTACTCAAAAAATTTTCAGTAAAATTTTCTGTAAATCCGCGCTTAGTAAGAGGTTTAGATTATTACACTTCAACAGTTTTTGAATTTAGCATGAATCATGAAGGTAGTCAAAATGCAGTATTGGCAGGAGGTCGATATGATGATTTGGTAGAAAAAATGAGTGGTAAGCAAGTAAAAGCAATAGGTTTTGCTGGTGGTGTAGAAAGATTAATGATTCTTAGTAAAAATAATATTTTACAACATAGACCAATTACAATTATTTACATTTCGGAAAATGAAAAAATAATCGCTTTTGAAATTGCTACTAAACTCAGAAACTCAGGATTTATTGTTGATTTTATTGCCGATGGTAATTTTAAGAAGCAGCTAAAAAAAGCTTCGCAAAATAATTCGCAATATGTAGTTATAATTGGCGAAGAAGAGGTAAAAAATTGTGAAGTAATGGTTAAGGATTTTGATAATGCTAAAGAACAAAAGGTCAAGCAAGAGCTTTTAATTCATTATTTAAGCGGTAAAATTTAATTTTATTTTAAGGTAAATAATGAGAATTTTCAGAGATTTTTTTATAAAAACTTTATTTTTTTTAGTAATTTTTTCTAGTAATGCAATCGCAGATAAAAATACTCAGGTTGAAGATTGGCAGGAGCAAATTTCTCTTACCAAAACCGGCTTAAGCTCAAGAGTAAGTATTGTTTTTCGTGTAGTTAATTTGCCAAAAAATTATCAACTCAATTCCTATCAAATTTCTTCAAGTGCAAAAAATTCAATAAAATTCTCACAAGTTAACATCGATGATCTTCCTGCGCAATATAATCAAGAAAATGGCGTTTTGCAGGTAAAATTTAATCAACCAAAAAAAGATCAAGATTCATTTAAAATCTCTTACATTTACGATGTTGCTTATGAAAAAATTGAGGAAAATCTTAGGCAAGAATCGGTTTATGTTCCGAGTTTTGCGGTTGGTGCAAAATATAAAATTTCTTTAGATCTCGGTCAAAATTATGAATTATTAACAATTCATAGCCAGGCAAAAAGAGTTAGAAATAGTCAAGGTTCAAGTTTAATTTTTGAAGGTATTGCTCCGACAGATGGCTTTACGCAAAGAATTCGCTTAACAAGAAATAGCGCAAGTTATCAGGCAATAGTGCGCAACATCATTACTGTCAATAATCTTAAAGGAACGCTTGAGGCGATAACGCCAATTTTATTTCGTGATGGTTGGCAATTAGTTGATAAGCAGCAATTGACTTCAACTCTTGCTTCAAGCGAAAGAGGTACTGATAAAAAAAATATTTTTTTCAAATTTAATGTCAATGAAGATGATAAAAAAATTATCATCGAAAATAAGGCGACAATTCAAACGGGTAAAAAAAATCAAGTAAATTTTTCACGCAATCCTTTTAATTATAAAGAATTTTCAAGTGAGGAACAATCTATTGCTGAACCTTTGATAAGTAAGGCAAAAAGCGAAGTTAAATATCAACAATTACCACTTTATGCTAAATTAACATTATTTGTTAATGAATATTTAAAATATGATTTAAATTATTATGGTAAAGAACCGCCACTTTTGCAAATTGTTGAAAATCGCGCTGGAGTTTGTAGTGAATATGCTAAACTTCTTAATGCCATGGCGCGAGTTGCTGGCATTCCTGCAATTACCGTAAATGGTTTAGCGTTAAATGATAAAGGAAAATTTGAAGCCCATGCTTGGAATGCCTTATTTGTTGATGGTGATTGGATTTTTGTTGATCCAACTTGGGGTTTATCATCAGGAATTGTTAGTTCAGCACATATTTATCTGCGCGACGAAGGCGGTAAAGACATTGAGCTAAAATTTATTGGTAATAAGGAAGCAAGTTTTAGTGCTGATTTTGAATTTGTGGTTGATAAAATTTAGAAAATTAAATAAATCTACAACCCCAATCTTTTTGGCTAAGCAGAAATATTTTTGCTTAATTTAATTTTAAATGGAAATGTTATTGCTGCAAATATAATTAAAAAATTTATATTATGACATCATCAACATTTTTTGCAAAGGTCTTAGTGCTTTAATTCTCAGGGATTCGTTAAGTATTAATTCCCCACCATATTGACTTTGATTGCCATATTTCATCACCAAATAAAGTTTTTCCAAATTATTTAATGCCATGTAAGGACAATTATTGCAAAGAGTGCAACCTGCTTTATCGATAAAAGGGCAATCATAAAATTTTGCTGACGGATTTTTTTGTTGCATTTTGTGAATTATGTGAGGCTCAGTTAAAATAATAAATTCACCACCTTGATTATTTTCTACATAGTTTAGTAAGGAAGAGGTAGAGCCGATATGATGAGCATATTTTAACAATTCCTGTGGACATTCAGGATGAGCTATTACTTTTGCATAATTATTATTAGCAATTAATTTAACTAATTCTTTTTCACTAAATTGCTCGTGAACGACACAGCTCCCATGCCATAAAATCATGTCTCGCTTGGTTTCTTTAATGAGATATCTTCCTAAATGTTGATCAGGTGCAAAAATAATTTTTTGGTTTTTATGTATTTGGTCAATTATTTTTTTGGCATTTGTCGAGGTTACAATTATGTCCGATAATGCTTTAATTTCAGCAGAACAATTGATGTATGTAACAACAATTGCTTCGGGATATCTAGCACGAAATTTTGCAAATTCCTCAGGTTGACAGGAATCTTCCAAGCTACATCCAGCTTTTAAGTCTGGTATCAAAACTTTTTTTTGGGGTGATAAAATTTTTGCAACCTCAGCCATAAATTTTACTCCACAAAAAACGATAACTTCTGCATTGGTCTGACTTGCTTGGCGAGATAAATCAAGTGAGTCACCAACGAAATCGGCAATATCTTGAATTTCTGAATCTTGATAATAATGCGCCAAAATTACTGCATTATGTTCTTTCTTTAATTTTAAAATTTCAGTTTCTAAATTTTGCGGAATTTGCATAATTTTATTTTTTTACTCTTAAACCAATTATTTCGTAAACCTCATTACATGTTTTTTTTGCAATTTCACATGCATATTCTTGCCCTTGAGAAAGTGAATTTTCAACAGTTTCTTGTAAAAATTTTCGGTCATTTAATAATCTTTTTATTTCATTTGAAATAGGCAAAAGCTTTGATATCACGACTTCCGCTAAATCATTTTTGAATTTACCATAACCCAAATTTTCATATTGTAAAGCAATTTCTTGCGGATTTTTTTTCGTAAAACTTGCAAAAATGTTTAATAAATTATAAATTTCACGACGCTCTTCGTCATAAGCAATTAATGATTGTGAATCAGTTTTAGCTTTTTTTATTTTCTTGGAAATTTCATCAGCTGAATCACTCAAATTAATTCGTGAAATTTCCGAAGGATCGGATTTGCTCATTTTTTTATTACCATCTTGTAAAGACATAATTCGCTTAACTTCTTTGATAATCAAGGGTTTTGGAAGTTTAAAATATTCAACTCCAAAATTGCGATTAAACGCTTGAGCAATATCACGAGTAAGTTCAACATGTTGTTTTTGATCTTCACCAACCGGCACAATATCAGTATGATAAAGTAGAATATCAGAAGCCATTAAGACCGGATAAGAGTAAAGACCAAGATTGGCATTAACAGCAGAATCATCACCGATTTTATCCTTAAATTGCGTCATACGATTTAACCAACCAAGAGGGGTAATCGTGCTTAAAACCCAAGCTAATTGCGAATGTTGAACTACTTCACTTTGCACAAAAATTTTAGCTTTTTTTACATCAAGTCCGCAAGCAATATAAGTTGCAACGGTTAGTAAAACATTTTGACGCAACTTATCGCGATCTTGTTTGACTGTAATGGCGTGCAAGTCCATCACGCCAAATAAACATTGATATTTATTTTGCAAATCTAACCAATTGGTAATTGCACCGAGATAATTTCCGAGATGTAAATTACCAGTTGGCTGTATGCCTGAGAATATTTTTTCCACAGTAAAAAAATTTAAAGGTTGCATTAAAGTTAGTCGATTTTAAAATAAAAAACTTGTAAGGCAAGCGGATGGTCGCTGATTTTAATTGTTTTAAATTGTTAAATTTTTAAAGCAATTTGAAAATTAGAGGAAAGTCCGGACTCCATAAAAGACGATACCAGTTAACGGCTGGCGAGATTTACCTTTTAGGGAAAGTGTCACAGAGAATATACTGCCTTAAGCTTTGTTAGCAATAGCAAAGCTGAATCTAGAGTAAAATTTAGAAGGTGAGAGTGAAAATACGAGCCTAAGAATTCGTACTCTTGTATGGTAACATGCATTAGGAAAAACCCTATCGGGAGCAAGATCAAATAGAAATGGCAAGTTTAATTTATTTTAAACTAGATGTCTTTTACATCGCCATTTGGGTAGATTGCTTGAGGTTATTAGTGATAATAATCCCAGATGAATGGCCATCGCTTGTGCAAACAAGTACAGAATCCGGCTTATAGCTTGGCTTACAAACTAAAATAATTTATAAATAAAATTATTTTACAATAGTAAATAGTTAGTTTTATGTTTAATAGTTAGAAACTAACATTATATAATTACTTATAATTTTAATATTAAATGTTAACAACTAATCAAATTCGTGAAAGTTTTTTAAATTATTTTGCCAAAAATAATCATGAAATAATTGCTTCCAGCCCTTTAATTCCGCATAATGATCCAAGTCTTATGTTTGCTAATGCAGGAATGAATCAATTCAAAAACTTTTTTATTGGAGCGGAAATTCCAAAATTTAAAAGGGTTGCAACTTCTCAAAAATGTGTTCGCGCCGGTGGCAAACATAATGATCTTGATAATGTTGGATTTACAGCGCGTCATCACACTTTTTTTGAAATGCTTGGCAATTTTTCTTTTGGCGATTATTTCAAGGAACAGGCAATTTTTTATGCTTGGGAATTTTTAACTAAAGACCTCCAACTTAACAAAGACAAGCTTTTAGTAACTATTTATCACGATGATTTGGAAGCAAAAAAACTCTGGAAAAAAATTGCAGGGTTAAATGATGATAAAATTATTGCTATCGCAACTGATGATAATTTTTGGTCGATGGGTGATGTTGGTCCATGCGGTCCATGTTCTGAAATTTTTTATGATCATGGCGATAAAATTTTTGGGGGAGTTCCTGGCTCGAAAGATCAAGATGGTGATCGTTTCGTAGAAATTTGGAATTTAGTTTTTATGCAATTTGAAAAAACTAAAGATGGTAAAAAAATTCCTTTACCACAACCATGCATTGATACAGGAATGGGCTTAGAGCGCATTGCATCGGTTGTTCAAGGCAAAACTGATAATTATGAAATTGATTTGTTTGAAAATTTAATTAAAGAAATTAAAAAAGTTGTAGTTAGCTATTAAGGGTGATTCTAATTTTGTAATTTAATTGCATAAAATATAGGCTTAATATTTTTTATTTAGCAATAAATTTGAAACCAATAATTTCAGTATCAGTGCTTAAAAAACCATCTTTAATTTTTTCGCTATTGCATAAATCAGTAGAAAAATATTTTAACGATGAATCGCAAAGAATCGTTGCAACAGTTGGATAATAATCAATTTCAGTTTTATTTTTTTTCTCAGAAGAATTAAGTGATTTAAGTAAAACTTTTAATGCCCCAATCAAATTTGCTCCCGAAGAAATCCCTACCGATAATCCACGATTATTTAGTTTTTGTGCCATGATAATTGCATCGCCATCATCAACACTGACAATTTCAGAAAGTTTATTAAGTTGAAGAATTTCAGGAATGAATTCATCGCTAATACCTTGAATACGATGTTTACCAATTTTTTTCCCACCTGTTGTTAGGGTAGGTGAGTTGGCTGGTTCAAGTGGATAAGATTTGCAAGGAGAATTAATTTCTTGGCAATATTGGTAAAATCCCATTACCGTTCCACCTGTTCCAACCCCTGCAATGAAATGATCAGGTTTTTTATTTATTGAAGCAAGTTGGAAAAAAATTTCTTTAGCGGTTGTGTTAGCATGGGCTTGGGCATTTTGTGGATTAGTAAATTGTTCGGGACAAAAAACATTATCATTATCCTTAGCAAATTGACGAGCCTTGGCAATTGCTCCTAAAAATCCACCTTCAGATGCACTGACGCGAATTACTTTTGCGCCAAATAATTCCATAGTTTTATAGCGCTCAACACTCAACCAATCAGGCATAAAAATTACTACTTGTTGATTTAATGCCCTACCAAGTGCTGAAAATGCTATTCCCGTATTGCCGCTAGTTGCTTCAACTATAATTGATTTTTCATTAACTTTGCCATGCAAATAAGCATCTTTTAAAATGTGAATAGCCATTCGATCCTTGATTGAACCGCTGAAATTAAAGGCTTCATACTTGCCATAAATTTTTAGTAATTGTTTTTTATATAAAAACTCAATTTCAACCAAAGGCGTATTGCCATATGCATTTTCAAGGTTTTGTAAAGATTGTAAATAATTAAAACTCATAATTTAACGTTTAAAAATTGCCACTAATTCCAAATGACTTGTATTGTAAAATTGATCAATAGCAATAATATTTGTTAATTTAAAATATGATTCAATAAGAATTTTTATGTCTCGAGCGAAACTATTTGGATTGCATGAAACATAAATTATTTTGTTAACATTGGATTTTGCCAATTGTTCAACTTGGGGAAGTGCACCATTTCTTGGTGGATTAATTATTGCGCAATCATATTTTTTTAATTCAAGCGCGGTAAGAGGGGTAAAAAATAAATCACGTTCAAAGCCATGAATTTTATGGTTTAATTGAAAATTTTTGGCGTTGAAATTTAGTAAATCAACCATTGATTTACTGCCTTCAAAGCAATCAATTTTTTTTACTAAATTGTGAAGTCCAAAACTGTAAATTCCAAAACCAGAATAAATATCAACGATATTTTGTGAATTAATTATGTGATTTTTAATGAAGTTGATAATGCTTGCAAGTCCTGATTTTGTAGCTTGTAAAAAAACTTCACTATTAACTTGTAAATTCAAATCATTAACAAATATTTGATTAATTTTTGGCAGATAAATTGGCTCAATATCATTCTTAATTTTAATCGATAAATTGCATTTATTGTTTTTGGCAAATTGCAAAATTTGATCTCTTTGAGTAAAATTTAAAGCTCTATTGCTTACAAAGACAAGATCTAAGCCATTATCGAATAATGTTATTATTAATTGTAAAAAAAGATTTTGTTCTTGGTTTTTAAGAAAATCTTTAACAATGGGTAAAAGTTGTGAAATATTATTATCAACTAATAAATATTCTTCAATTTCAATTAAATCATGTGATTTATGTTTAAAAAAACCTATTTTATTTTGTGAGTCAATTTGTAAAGTAATTTTTCGTCTCGAGCCTTCATTTATCCATATGAAGTCAATATTTTTAGAATAATAATTTTCTAGAAGTTTTTGTAATTTATCGCTTTTTTCTTGACGATATTGTTGTTGATTAATTGCAATTAAATTATTCATCTGTTTAAAAAATCAATTAACAAATTTGCTAATTTCATAGCAAATTTCATTGGCAATTTTTTTAATTTGTTCTTCATTTTTTCCTTCAACCATAACCCGAATTAAATTTTCTGTTCCCGATTTGCGAACCAGAATACGACCTTGCGCACCTAGTTCAATTTCTTTTTTTTCAATAAAATTTATGATTGCCTTGTCATTCAAATGGCTATCAATTTTATTAAATTTTACATTTTGTAAAATTTGCGGATAAGGTTTGAAGATTTTAGAAATCTCGCTAATCGGTTTTCCTTGATCAATTAAAATACTAAGAATTTGCAGGCTTGCAATTAGTCCATCTCCTGTAGTTGAATAATCCGCAAGAACCAAGTGACCGGATTGTTCACCGCCAAAATTACATTTATTTTTGCGCATCGCTTCTAAAACATAGCGATCACCAATTTTGGTGCGAATTGTTGAAACGCCAATATAGCCGAGATATTCTTCTAGTGCTAAATTCGACATTTGAGTGATTACAGCAATATCTCTTTTAAGTCGACCTTCTTGATGCAATTTTTCAGCAATTAAGGCAATTAAAATATCGCCATCAATGATTTCGCCTTTTTCGTTAATAATTAGCAAGCGATCAGCATCGCCATCCAAGGCAATACCAATATCTGCCTGCAATTCAATAACTTTTTTTTGTAAAGCTTGAGGATGGGTTGATCCGCATTCCAAATTAATATTAAAGCCATTTGGCTCAACGCCAATTTCAAAAACCTCCGCTCCTAATTCGCGAAAAATTGTGGGAGCCATTGAGTATGAAGCGCCATTGGCGCAATCCACTGCAATTTTTAATCCGCTAAGATTTTTATCGCGCGCAAAAGAATTTTTAACAAATTCGATATATCTTCCTCGGGCATCTTCCAATCTTTTTACTCTGCCAAGATCGCTTGGATTGGCTAGATATTTACTCAAATCAGCTTCGATTAAATTTTCAATTTCACTTTCAATTTCATCATCTAATTTTTCGCCTTTAGCGTCAAAAATTTTAATGCCATTATCAAAATAAGGATTATGAGATGCCGAAATCATAATACCAATATCAGCACGTAGAGAACGCGTAAGCATTGAAATTGCTGGAGTTGGAACTGGTCCAACCAAAAACACATCAAGACCCATTGACACAAAACCCGCAGTTAAGGCGGGTTCAATCATATATCCAGAAAGTCGTGTATCTTTGCCGATTACTACACGATGACGATGAAGATTTTTAGTAAAATTTTTACCAAATCTCGCCCCAACAGCCATGCCAGTTTTTAAAGCAATTTCTGCGGTCATCGGGAATTTATTCGCGGTTCCGCGAATGCCATCAGTTCCAAAAAATTTTTTTTGAGATTTATTCATAAAAAATAATAAAATTATTATTTTAAGTTAAAATATATTTATGTTAACTACTGTTAGTGAGTTATAATTTTAATTACGACTAGATGATAAGATTCACTTGAAGTGAATTATTTTTTTAAGCATAAAATGAGAAACTAAAAG
>CAMDJZ010000018.1 GCA_945901265.1 Rickettsia typhi | reverse complement strand
TTTCTTCAAAAACATTTTTAATTGATTGAGAATCTGAAACATCGCATGGCAAAATAATATCCGAACCAACTGAGTGTGCAAGAGGTTCGACACGTTTTTGTAATGCCTCGCCTTGAAAAGTAAATGCTAAATCAGCGCCATATTTTTTTGCTTCTTCGGCTATGCCCCAAGCAATTGAGCGATTATTGGCAACGCCCATAATTAGCCCTTTTTTTCCTGATAAAATTGTCATAATAGTTATAAAATTAATTTGTTAATTTATTGTTAAATAGCCACGGTGTTATGGTTGTTCTCTGAATTTCGTAATCCTTAATTTGCTGTTGGTGTTGTAATGTTAAACCGATATCGTCAAGACCTTCAATTAGACAATGTTTTTTAAATTTATCAATAGCAAATTTAAAAATTTTATTTGCAGATTTTACTTCTTGATTCATGAGATCAATTGTAAAATTATTATTTTCATGACTTGCTAATTCTAGTAAAATTTCAACATCCTGAGGTGGTAATATAATTGGTAAAATACTATTTTTAAAACAGTTATTATAAAAAATATCTGCAAAAGATGGAGCAATAATTGTACGAATTCCAAAATCAAGCAATGCCCATGGAGCATGTTCACGACTTGATCCGCAACCAAAATTATCACGAGCAACTAAAATTTTAGAATTACGAAAAGCTGGTTTATTTAAAACAAAATTGCTAATTTCTTTTTCGTTCAAATCAAAGCGCATCTCATAAAATAAGCTTTTTCCAAGACCAGTTCGCTTTATAGTTTTTAAAAACTGCTTAGGAATAATCATATCAGTATCAATATTGATAAGTGGCATTGCAAAAGCAGTTGCATTTAAAATTGTAAATTTTTCCATTTTACTTTTATTATTTTACTTATTATGAATTTTTGCCAATTCTAAAAATAATTACCTTAAAATTTCAAGCTTATTTTTTTTATTATTTAAAGCCCTTTATTTAAAGGGTTATTTAAGCTGACAATATCGAGATTAATTTGATTTTTTAAATCTTCAACGGAAGAAAATTTTTTTTCTTCTCGAATAAAATCTTCTATTTCAATAATTACTTTTTCCCCATAAAGATCATGATTAAAATTTATAATGTGAGTTTCAAATAAAGGCTGCGATTCATTATCGGTAATTGTAGGCTTTATGCCAAAATTAGTAATCGATAATAATTTTTTATCACTATTATTGATTTTTACAAAGCTTTTATAAACGCCAAATTTAGGTTTTATTTGTTGAGCTTTACAAATAAGGTTTAACGTTGGAAAGCCAAGTTTTCTAGCTAATTTTTGACCATGGATTACTTGTCCTTCAATGGCAAAATTCTTCCCTAAAACTTTATTAGCATTTTTAATATCACCTGATTTTAAAAGCGATCTAACTAAACTCGAAGAGCAGGTTAAGTGTTGATTTCCAATTTCAATTTTGATTGGATTAATTTCTTCTAAGAAAAAATTTGCTCTTTCTAAATCTTTAAAATTTCCTTGACGATTTTTTCCGAATGTAAAATCATAGCCAACCAATAAATGTTTAATTGAGAGAGTGTTTTCAAGAATATTTTTTATAAAAAAATCTGCAGATAATTGAGCAAAATTATTGTTAAAATTTTGCAAAATTAAGTAATCAATTTTAAACTTTTGTAAAATTTTAATTTTTTGTTTCAATGTTGAAATGCGAAAATCAATTTTCTTATTTTCATTGAAAAAGGCGAGGGGATGAGGTTCAAACGTCATTATCGCGCTCGCTAAATTTTTTTGCTGTGAAATTTCAATTAAGCGTGAGATAATTGCTTGATGACCTAAATGAACGCCATCAAAATTACCAATAGTTAAACATAAATTCTTTTTGCGAATTTCATCAAAGATAGGTTCTTGATTTTGAATAAAAGATATTTTGTTGAGATTATAAAAATCTCTATGGTTTTGTGTTAGGCGAATTATTTGCAAGTTATCACAATTTATAATTGTTAAATTTCATTTAAAATGTTATTATAAAAACATTAAATTTCAATTTACCAACCCTGACTTAAATTTTAAACAAAATTTTTAAAAATAATGTATATTAAATCTATTTTAATAAAATTATTATTGGCTTTAAGCATAATATTTTCTAGTTCCAAATTGCTTTTGGCTGATGAATTTTCCCATGGAATTTCTGTTTTTGGTGATTTAAAATATCCAAAAAATTTTAAAAATTTTGATTATGTTGACCCTAAGGCTAAGAAAGCTGGAGAACTTAAATTAGGAGTTGAAGGAGGATTTAACTCCCTAAATCAATTTATTTTAAAAGGCCTTCCTGCTTCAGGATTATCATATCTTTATGATAGTTTGTGTGAAGGTAGTGATGATGAAATTTCAACGCGCTACGGATTAATTGCCCAAGGTGTTCATTTAAGTGCTGATAAAATGACACTAAATTTTTTATTAAGAAAAAATGCTCGATTCCATGATGGAAAAAATATAACTGCTGATGATGTTGTTTTCACATTTAATAAATTAATTTTAGATGGTCATCCTTCCTACAAAATGATGTATCGAGATGTTAAGAATGTTAAAAAAATTAATGATTATTTAGTACGTTTTGAATTTAAAAATAATCGTAATCGCGATCTGCCAATATTGCTTTCATCAATGATTGTTTTGCCAAAACATTATTACAATAAAATTGATTTTAATAAAACAACTCTTGATTTTCCTCTTGGCTCTGGACCATATAAAATAAAAGAAATAACTCCTAATCGAACAATTGTTTATGAACGCGTTAGAGATTATTGGGCAAAAGACTTAGCAGTTAATAAAGGTCGTTATAATTTTGATAAAATTATCTTTGACTATTATCGTGATAATAATGTTTTAATTGAAGCCTTTAAAGCTCAGAAATATGATTTGCGACTTGAAAATGTTGCGCGCAATTGGGCTAATTCTTACAATATCGAGGCAATCAAAAATCAACAAATTATTAAAAAAGAAATTAAGCATAGTTTGCCAGCTCCAGCACAAGTTTTCGTTCTTAATTTACGCAAGGAAAAGTTTAACAATATTGCTTTACGCAAAGCCCTTACATACGCATTTGATTTTGAATGGTTACAAAAAAATATTTTTTATGGTTCATATGTTCGTACCCAAAGTTATTTTGCAAATTCTGAATTTGCATATGATGGCTTTAAAATGCCAGTTTCATCTGATGAGAGAAAAAATAATAATGGTTTTAATCGTAAAAATTTAATTTTAGCGCAAAAAATTTTACTCGAAGCTGGTTATAAGATTATCGATAATAAGCTTTATGAACCTAACTCTAACAAGCAATTAACATTAGAATTTTTGATTGATCAAAAAGCTTTTGAAATGATCGTTATGCATTATGTAAAAAATTTAAAAAAATTAGGAATTAATGCTAAAGTCTTATTTGTTGAGGAAAATCAATATCAGACGCGAATTAATAATTTTGATTTTGAAATTATAACTGCCTTATATTCACAAAGTTTAATCCCGGGATCTGAGCTTTATAGCTATTTTCATTCTTCACAAAAAGATATTAAAGGCTCTCGCAATCTAGGGGGAATTGCCGATCAAAAGATTGATAAAATTATATTGAAAATTTTAGATGCAAAATCAAAAGAAATGTTGAAAAATGAATCTCAAAAGCTCGATCAATATTTGCTCGAGAATTATTATGCTATTATGCAATGGCATAATAACAGCTATCGCATTTTATATCGAGATATTTTTGCAATGCCAGAAATTCAACCCAAATACGCTTTGGCAATTGATAGTTGGTCGTTAAAATAATCCTTAATTTAATTTAGAATTTATGTTCATTCGTTTTGAAGAAACTCCTAATCCACTAACCCTAAAGTTTATTCCTGATGATAAAATTGTTCTAGAGCAAGGAACAATGGAGTTTAAAAATCAAAAACAGGCTTCAACTAAATCGCCTCTTGCGCTTCAACTCTTTGAAATTGAAGGTGTTAAAGCGGTTTTTTTAGGACATGATTTTATAACAATTACCAAAAATGATCTGGCAGAATGGCCAAAAATTAAAACTGAAATCCAAGCAACTATTATGGATTTTTTTGTTAGTAATAAGCCAATTTTATTTGCAAATATTTTAAATGATGAAAAATCAAATTCCCCAGAAATTTCCCCAGAAATTTCCCCAGAAATTTCTAATTCATCAAATGGCGATAGTGATATTGTTGCGCAAATTAAGGAGTTAATTGAGGTTAAGGTTCGACCAGCAGTTGCAATGGATGGTGGCGATATTATTTTTCATTCATTTGAAAATGGCATCGTTTATTTAATCTTAAAAGGTTCTTGTTCAGGCTGTCCAAGCTCAACTATCACTTTAAAAAATGGTATTGAAAATATGCTTAAACATTACATTCCTGAAGTTGAAGCAGTTGAACAAATGGAAGATGATTAAATAAAAATTTTTTAAAGATTTAAAATAAATTTTTTTTCTTCCGATGTTTGCGCCTGATTTTCATGGTTATAAATTCTATTTAAAATGATTCAATTTTTTGGCTTTTTATTTAATTTGCATTCGTAGCTCAACTGGATAGAGTGTTGCTTTCCGAAGGCAAAGGTTGCGGGTTCAAATCCCGCCGAATGCACCAATTTTTTTTACATTAATTCGTTGTATATAAATTTATGACTTTTAATCTTGATTAAAATAACAATTCAGTTAGATATTTAATAGCTAAGCAATTAAGAAAAGTTAGAAAATTATGAATGAAATAAATTTAAAAAAAGCCTTTTCACTGATTGAATTATCAATCGTAATTCTCATCATTGGCATATTGGTAGCGGGTGTTACGCAATCTTCAAGATTGATAAAAAGGATGAAGATTTTAACTGCTCAAAATCTCACTAACAGCTCACCGATTTCTTCAATGCGTGATTTAATTTTCTGGTATGAAACTTCACTAGATAAAAGCTTTATTGAATCAGAAGCGCAAGATGGCAATTTTATAACAACTTGGAATGATATTTCTCCGCAAAATATTGATAAGATTAATTTACTTCCTCCAGCTTCTTCAGTTAATCGGCCAAAATTTAGCGAAAATATTATTAATGGTTTGCCAGCATTAAGACTTGATGGTGATGATTATTTTAACCTTAACGGTAATTTATTTGTTAATACTAATTTTACTTTGATTATGGTTGAAAGAAAATCTTCAACTGCAGCGGCATACATGTTAGTTTGGACTCCACCTTGGAGCGGTGCATGCGGGTATAATGAATGTTTTCACTTTGGCTATCGAAATGATACTCAATTCACTTTTGATTTTTATGCCAGTAGTACTGAGTTTACCAGCAATGAATTAATGGGAACAAAAAACAGAATTCATACTATGATTTTTGATAGAAGTTTTGGAAAAAAATATTGGTATAATGGCGGTTCAACCCCGGATGCCACCCAAACTGTAGCAAATAGCGTTTGGGCAATTGTTCCGCTTTTAATAGCTAGAAGTTCATATTTTGGTTATGGATATAATGGTTACTATTCTGAAGTTATCTTCTTTAATCGTTCTTTAAAAGATGAAGAGCGTATCGCTATCGAAGATTATTTATCGAAAAAATATGCAATTAAAATTACTTAAAATTATACCATTTAAATTTACACCACATGAAAAATATTAAAGGTTTTTCACTGATTGAATTATCAATCGTAATTTTAATTATCGGAATTTTAGTTGCTGGAGTTACGCAATCTTCAAGATTGATCAATATGATGAAGCTACAATCGATAAGATCATTAACAATGGCCTCTCCCGTTTCTTCAATTTCTAATTTGGTCTTATGGTATGAGCCAACCTTGGAGAAAAGTTTCGATTCCAGCGAAGCAGCTGATGCAACTGAAGTTACAACTTGGTACGATATTAATCCGCAATCATCTAGCAAGAATAATGCAATTTCTATTGGTTCTGCAAGACCAAAATATAAGGCTAATTGTCTGAATGGTTTACCTTGTCTAAGTTTTGATGGCAATGATTATCTAGATACTACGCAATTAATTGGCGGATTACGTTTAAGTATTTTTATGGTAGTTTCAGGTTCGAATA
Organism: Rickettsia typhi; assembly: GCA_945901265.1. GTDB lineage: Bacteria > Pseudomonadota > Alphaproteobacteria > Rickettsiales > UBA1997 > CAILUF01. The sequence goes on along the minus strand of CAMDJZ010000018.1, from coordinate 22,185 downwards.
TTATGGTTGGCACATGTTGTACAGCTTTGCTAATGTCAAGTGGCGCTTGGATACTTGGTAAGGCTCACTTTCAATTTAATGGTACGGACATTCCTTCATCAACGACTGGAGTTGTATCATATGTTACAAATGACGCTTCGACTGGTCATTACACTAATCGTAATGGCGTATTAGCAAATGTTTCTTATATTTTTTCTCTTATTGACAAAGGAAATTCGTTAACGATTTATATTAACGGCGCTACCGGTGGAAGCGGGACAAGTGTGGGAAATTTAAATGGCGTGATTAAAACTCCGGTTACCCATAATATAGGCTCATGGTTTGATGGAGTGACTCGGGCAAGATATTTAACTGGTTCAGTTGCAGAAATTATAATTTTCGATCGTGATTTGAAAATTGACGAAAGGCAAGATGTTGAGAAATATCTCGCAAAAAAATGGGCAATAAAAATATAATAATTTTATAATTTAATCGCATATTTTTTTGCAAGATATTGCGCTATCGCAGTTCTTTCTTCGCTTGATAAAATTCGATTATAAACAACTACTTCCGAAATTTCACCGTTATACATCGTTGCCACAGGGTTGGAGTCTCCGCCAAATGCAACTTGAGGATTTGTATTTAATAATACCGTTCCACCTAAATTATCACTGACACCATTTGCATTGTTGATCATTAAATTTCTTGCGCCATTAAGCATATTGCGACTGCAAAATAAAATATAACTTTTGTTATCATTAACAGTAATGGTTGAAGTTAAAGTAGTTTCAGAATTTCCTGTAAAAAATTTTGCATATCCACCTCCCAAAGCAAGAGGAATTATATCGTTTGAAGAGCCAGAAGTGTCAGCTCCAATTATAATTGAACCAGTATAAGCCTGAGATGTTGCGTTTCCCGCTCCCCCATTTGTCGTCCTCATCACCACGAATAAGGAAAAAGTTTCAGCAAAAAAATTATTAGTAATAAAACGATCATCACTGTTAAATTTTAAACCAGGCAAATTATTTATAGAACTGCTAAGATATGTTGGTTGTAGTGCAGTATTGGTTTGATTTAGATTAATTTTTGATGTGCTGGTTGGATTTAAATCATTCAATGTTGAAATTAAACCATTATTAACAGCTTCACTTTCAAGAATAGATTTTTCATCACACATCTCCCACCAAGCTAGCAAACCTTGAATTGATGGTATTGGCGATCCTTGTGTTATCGATCTTGCAGTGATTAATCGCATTTGATTTATTAATCTCGAAGACTGCGTTACTCCTGCTACCAAGATGCCAATTACTAGAATAACGATTGATAATTCAATCAGTGAAAAGGCTTTTTTTAGATTAATTTTATTCATATTTATAATATTTGAAGAATTAAAAATAATAAGCAATTAGATTATGTTTTAATTAATTATAATTATTAAATTAATTAAAATTAGAATTAATTAACTTTATTAGAATTTTTTATTTAAGTATAAATTAATCCAAAACAAATTATGTGAAAAAAAATAATTACTATTTTTTACTTAAAAAATTAGCGAATTTCTCAGAATTTGAACCCGCAACCTTTAAGGGTGAATTAAAAAAACGAAAATTTTTAGATATAAAATTTATAGCAATTTATAAAATTAATCTTTTCATTTAGAAAGATAATTTATTTAGTTTTGGTAGTAAAATAAAATGTTATAATTTTAATTGCATGTTTTTTTGCAAGATATTTTTCAACATCCAAGCGCTCATCATTGCTTATCATTCTTTTAAAAACAATTATTTCGGAAATATCTCCTACCCATAAATCGCCACCACTTCCATTGATAATTGATCTTCCTATGCCTCCAGAATTACCTCTAACAATCCCGGTCATATTTCTGGTTGCAGATGATGTTGAGTTAAGGTATAAATTTACACTAGCAGAATTGGAAGAGTTAATCCCTTGAGAATGAACTTCGAAAATTACGGGAGTATTTAGGGGGGTTGATAAGCTAGTTGCGAGCCCAACTGTAAATGGTTGATAAATTGTCCATGTATTAGTTGCATCTTTACCTGCGCATAATTCTCCAGTTCCTGAATTTATAATATCTGAAATCATACATTGCCAACCTACATCAGAACCTCTAGTTACTATCATAAAAATACTAAAAGCTTCATCAAAAAAAGGAGTAGTAATTGCCATCTATTTATTGCCACTAAATCTTAAAGCTGGGAGATTATTAATTGCCTTATCAATGAATATTGGTTGTTCTGCGATATTTGGTTGCACTGCATTAAATTTATAGGATGATATTGGATTAACATCATTCCATTGGGCAATTGATGAATTATTACCGGGGGAAGGGTTTTCAGTATATGAACCCGAAGATCCAGTTGCAAAATTTTTATCTAAACTAGTTTAAAACCAAATAGTTAAACCTTTGATTGATGCTACTGGCGAATTTATAGTTAAGGATCTGGCCGATTGAATCTTCATCATACTTACCAGTCTTGAAGATTGAGTAATACCGGCCACTAATATGCCAATTATTAGAACAACAATTGATAATTCAATTAATGAAAAAGCTTTTTTAAAATTAATTCTAGTCATTTTATTATTTTAAATTCATGCTATTTTTTTTAAAAATTTAATATTCAAAATGATCAATATGATCAATGATCAACCATAAAGTGAAATGCAAATATTTTTGAAATAATTTTATTTTTTTAAAAATTATGAAGAAAATCTAATCCAAAAATCATCGGTGATTTCGCTTAGGGCTGAATTGATTTCTTGCATCTCTTGCATTTCACCATTGCAATGTAAAACTAAATCGCAACCAGCTTCTAAAATCATTTTAGTTCTGGTGTTAAAGCTATGTTTGAGAGCTTTCATCGACAAATCATCACTCATTAGAATATTTTTAAAACCAATTTCTTGGCGAATAATTTTTATTGCATTTGGAGAAATTGTTGCACAATTTTTTTTATCAATTGCTTCAAATAAAATATGCGCAGTCATGGCAAATTTTTGATCATTTAATTCTTTAAACGGTAAAAAATCAGAAGCTCTAAGTTCGGCAAGCGATGCCGAAACAATTGGTAATTCTAAATGACTATCGCTGGCACCTCTTCCATGGCCTGGAATGTGCTTAATTACTGGGTAAACTCCTTTTGACAGAAGACCTTCGCAAACACTTCGCCCAAGCTTTGCAACTTGCGTAGGATTATTTCCATATGCGCGATCACCAATAACTTGATGAGTTTTTTGGCAAAGAATATCAAGGACAGGAGCGCAATCGACATTGATTCCAACTTCAACTAATTCATCAGCAATTTCTGCAAAATTTTGTTTAAGTAATTCGCAAGCAAGTTGTTTATTATCTTTGTAAATTTCTGCAAAATATTGACCATTTGGATAGTTTTTCCAAATTGGAGGTTTAAGTCTCGCAACTCTTCCACCTTCTTGATCAATCAAGATTAAAACTTCGCCATTCATCAATTCACGAAGTGATTTTGTGAGTTCTTTTACTTGTTGTTTGTCGATGATATTTCGCGCAAAAAGAATAAAACCAAGGCAGGAATTTTTGCTAAAAAAATACTTTTCTTCATCGCTAATTTCTGCTCCTTTAATACCGTAAATTACTGGTTTAAAGAGATTTTTATTCTTCGAAATTTCAGTAAGTAATATCGACATTTACAATGAGCCCTTGGTAGAATTAATAGCATTTTTTTTGCGCTCATCGATTGTAATTGCTTGTCTAAATGCGCGAGCTGTTGCTTTAAAACATGATTCAATTATGTGATGATTGTTAGTTCCATAAAGATTTTCAAGATGAAGATTACAACCTGAATTTTGCGCTAATGCAAAAAAGAATTCGCGAAATAATTCGCAATCCATCTCGCCAACTTTATCACGTTTAAAATCACAATTAAAAATTGGATATGGACGACCAGATAAATCAATTACGCATCGCGTAAGGGTTTCATCCATAGGAACATATGATGAGCCATAGCGAGTAATTCCAAGCTTATCGCCCAAGGCTTTCTTAATTGCCTCTCCTAGTGCAATACCGCAATCTTCAACTGTATGATGAAAATCAATATGTAAATCACCAATTGCCTCAAGTTCAATGTCAATTAAACTATGACAAGATAATTGTTCAAGCATATGATTAAAAAAACCAATTCCGGTGTTGATTTTATATTTTCCAACACCATCAAGATTTAAAGATATATTGATTTTAGTTTCCTTGGTAATTCTTTGGAATGAAGATGTGCGCATGAGTTAATCACTTATAATTATTAGAAATTCAAGTTATTTTTTTAGATTTTCAGTTACAAAATCCCAATTAAGAAGGTGATTTAGGAATGCATCAATGTATGTTGGACGTGCATTTTGAAAATCAAGATAATAAGCATGCTCCCAAACATCCATAGTCATTAGTGGTTTGGCATTTGAAGTTAAGGGAGTTTCGGCATTACCTGTTTTAATTATTTTTAAATTATCACCATCTAAAACAAGCCAAGCCCAACCAGAACCAAATTGCGTTGCTCCAGCATTTTTAAATTCACTAACAAAATTTTCATAAGATCCAAAATCCTTTTCAATTTTTTGTAATGTTGAACCAGATGGTTTTCCACCACCATTTGGCTTCATTGAATGCCAGTAAAAAGTATGATTCCAAACCTGAGCTGCGTTATTAAAAATACCAATTTTAGTTTTATCATTGGCTGAAATTTTTATAATTTCTTCAAGAGATTTTTTTGCCAAATCAGAACCAGCAACTAAATTATTTAAATTAGTAACATATGCCTGATGATGTTTTCCATAATGGTAATTTAGAGTATTTTCAGATATATGAGGGGCTAGGGCATTTCTAGAATATGGGAGGGATGGAAGTTCGAAAGGCATATTTTCTCCTAAAAATTTGGTTGTTAGAGTTTTTTTATTAAAATTTTTTTCTATAAAATTAAGTTTACATGCGCTAAGAACAAGCATTGGCACAAGTAAACTACTTTTTATGAATTTTCTTTTTGACATTTGCATGAATTAAAATTTAATGATGTTCATTAGTGATGTCAATTTTATTTTTTTAAAATTTATGAAAAAAATTTCAGCAGTAATTGTTGCCCATAATGAAGAAAAAAAAATTCGTGATTGTTTGCGCAGTATCGATTTTGTTGATGAAATTGTTGTAGTGTTAGATCGTTGTAGCGATAATACTAAACAAATTACTCTTGAATTTAAAGCAAAAATCATAGAAGGATCATGGGAGCTAGAAGGCGTTAGAAGAAATATTGCTTTAAGCTCGGCAAGTTGTGAATGGATTTTAGAAATTGATTGCGATGAAAGAGTTAGCGATGAATTAAAAAATGAAATATTGCAAGTTATAAATAATTCAGATAAATGTTGTTACAATGTTGGGATCGCAAATTATATTGGTAAGAGATGGGTAAAATATGGATGGCTTCGAACCATTGGCGTTCTTAAGAGAAACAGTTTAAGTTACCGGGGTTTGAAAAAATATGATGAGGATAAATTAGTCCATCCAACTTATAATTTTGAAGGTAAGGTTGGCGATTTGAAGCATTATTTAATTCATTTGGTTGATGATGATATTGCCGATCTATTAGCAAGATTTAATCGCTATACTAACTGGAAAGCTAAAGATATAATTTCTAAAAACAAAAAATTACCAAATCTGCTAAAATTATTCTTGTCAGTAAAATGGCGTTTTTGTAAATCATATTTTTTTAAAAAAGGATATAAAGAAGGAGTTCTTGGGCTATTGATAGCGTTGTTATGCGCTATGTATCCATTGGTTGCATATTTAAAGGTAAAAGAAAAAAATAATGAAAATTGCTAGCATAATTTTAACGTCATTGAATGGTGGAGCTGAACAGGTTTTTGTTGATTACATAAAAATTTTTAAAAATTTAAATCATCAAAATTTTTGTATCATTAAAGACGACGCTCCTTACTTTCATAAGCTTAAAAATGATTGTAAGGAAATTATTAAAATAAAAAATAATTTTGGTTATTATGATTTTTTTGCCATCAATAAAGTTAAGAATTTTCTAGAAAATAATGAAATTGATTACGTTGTTTCCCATGCTGGAAGGGCTATGGTAATTGCTTCAAAAGCAATTGCAAAAATAAAAAATCGTAAAATTTTATTGGTTGCAGTTAATCATAGCAATAATGTTAAAAGGTCAATTGGTGCTGATATTATTTTATCAGTTAATAAAAAAATTTTTTATAAAACTATTGATGCCAAGCAAGATCCAGCAAAATCTTTCATTGTTCATAATGCCCTTGATTTAACAGATCACCTTGAAAATAAACAAAAAATTAACTTATCCAATAAGGATGAAATTATAATTGGCGTGATTGGAAGATTAGAAAATGCCAAAGGATTTGAAATTGCAATTAAGTTAATTGATTTTTTAAAAAATAAATATCAAAAAAATTTGACCATTGATAAGGCTGATGAAAAATTTATAAGAAAAAAATTTACTTTAAAAATTGCTGGAACTGGTAGCAAGGTAAATAATTTAAAAAAATTAGTTAAAGATTTGTCATTAGATTTTGATGTAGAATTTTTAGGTTGGATTGCGCAGGAAGATTTTTTTAGCAAAATTGATATTTTTTTATTGACCTCTAAAATTGAAACTTTTGGCTTGGTAACCTTGGAGGCAATGAAGTTTAAAAAACCAATTATCTCAACTAATACCGATGGGACAGCTGAAATTATTCGCGATGGAATTGATGGATTAATTGTTGATTACAAAGCTGTTGATAAAATTGAATTGCAGCTTGCAAGAGCAGTTAAAAAAATTTGCGATGATGATAATTTTAGCAATGAAATGATTAATAATGCTCACCAAAGATTATTAGAAAAATTTAGCTTTAATAGTTTACAAAATACTTTAAAAGAAATCGTTGGTTTAGGTTAAAAATGAATAAAAAAAAATCTTACAATTTCTGCCTAAATTTTTTTTGAATTTCTTTCAAAATTTTTTTAAAAAAGATTTATTTTTTTGTTGTATTTTGTCCTTTGTTTTGGTTGGGATTTTTAATAATTATGAATTTAAAAATATTTCTTTTTTTTATGGATTTTTAGCACTCTTATTAATTTTTTTATTCACTAATTCTTTATTAGTTTTACTAAGTTTTTCACATAAAATTCTTAAAATATCGCTGATTATTTTATTATTTTTTTCAACGATTAATCTTTATGTTCAAAATAAATATGGCTATATTTTAGATGAAATAATGATTGCAAATGCCTTAGATAGTCTAGGGCATATTGATGATGCAATTGATTATAATCTTTTTTTATATTTTGGTTTTTTAACAATAATTCCAGCAATTATTTTATGTATTTTAAAATTAAAAAAAACCAGTTATAAAAATAAATTATTTGCAATGATTTTTGATTTAATAATTGCTTTAACACTAATTATATCCTTACCTAAATCGGTTATTAATTTTGCAATAAATACCATTTCTCCTTCTAGTTTTATAACCTCTTCATATCGTTATTATCAAAGATTTAGCTCGGCTAGTATTATTGCCAAAAATCGCCAATCATTAACAAATTTTTATAATTTTAATTATGTTGATAAAATTAAAGATAATAAAAATGAATTAAAAATTATTGTGGTTATTGGCGAATCTTTAAGATCGGATCATCTTCAATTATTTGGTTATAATCGATTGACAACCCCAAATCTTGCAATGCGCAAAAATTTGTTAAAATTTCGTTCACAAGCTTTTTACCAAGTTACAACTCCTGCAATTACCGATTTACTTTCAAGTCGCTTAAATTCTGAATTTATGGATATTCCAAAGGAAAAAAGTTTAGTTGATTTGATGAAAAATTTAGATTTCAAAACCTATTGGTTTTCAATGCAAAGTTCTAAACAATTTGGCACGGAAATGCTCAATATTATGGCCATGGAGTCTGATGAATATTTTTTCCGTGATCGTATTAGAATGTATTTTCCAAATAGAAGTAATCTTTACGATGCTGATTTATTGCCATATTTAAATTAAGTTATCCAAAAAAATCAACGCAGTTTTATTGTTCTTCATACCTTTGGAAGTCATACTCACTTCTTTGAAAGATATCCGCAGCAATTTAAAGTATACCGCGATGAATGTGGTAAAGATTTACAATCCTGTTCCTTAGAACAAATTAATAATTCTTACGATAATTCAGTTTTATATACCGATTATTTTTTAGATGAAACTATAAAAATTATTGATCAATCAAATGCTATTTTATTTTTTATTTCTGATCATGGATCATTTCTCGGTGAAAATGGAATATATGCTAATGGCAATTTGAGTAATGTTGGTAATGCTGCACATAATGTGCCAATGTTTATTTATTTTAGTAAAAAATTACAGGAAAATATTTATTATAGAAATAAAATGATTGTCGCTAGTAAAAATCAACAAAAAATAATTAATCCTGATTATTTTTTTGATTCGGTTTTAGATTGTAGTTCAATTAAATCAACATTGTTAGATACAAGAAAACTAAGCCTTTGCAGTAATTAACATATTATGCAATTTTAGATTCAAGTTACTCATCATTAATAGAAATCGCATTTAAATAATATCAGCAATATCGACCTTTAAGGCAACGTCAAGTTTAAATGAATTTTCCATTTGTTCTTTAATAATTTTAATAGTTATTTCTCTTTCATCATCGTGAATTTCGAAAACCAGCTCATCATGAATTTGTAAGAGCATTCGACTTTTAAGTTGATGTTTAGCGAATTTTTGAGAAATGTCGATCATAGCTTTAATTATTATATCAGCACAACTGCCTTGGATCGGTGCGTTAATGGCTTGGCGTTTTGCTTCATTAAAAATCATTTTATTTTTATTGTAAATATCGCTGATAAAAATTTTTCGACCAATTATCGTTTCAACATAGCCATTTTCCTGTGCAAATTGAGTAGTTTTTCTCATATATTCTTCAATGCCAGGGTAAGTTGCAAAATAAGATTTTATATAATTATCAGCCTCAATATTTGAAATTTTCAATTGCTTTGCAAGCCCAAATGCGCTAATGCCATAAATTATTCCAAAATTAATTGCCTTGGCTTTCGAGCGCATAGTTTCGTCAACCTTATCAATATCAATTTTAAATATTTCGCTAGCAGTAATTGCGTGAATATCTTTATTATATTTAAATGCTTCAATCAATGGGTTAATTTTGGCAATATGAGCAATTATTCGCAATTCTATTTGCGAATAATCTGCAGATAATAATTTAAATTTTTTTTCGGCAATAAAGCATTGGCGAATTTTTTTTCCTTCCTCACTTTTTATTGGGAGGTTTTGTAAATTAGGATTCCTAGAGCTAAGCCTTCCAGTAAGGGTCGCAATATTGGAAAAATGGCTATGAATTCTTCCGGTAATTTTATTGATTTCCTTGGGAAGTCCATCAGTGTAAGTATTTTTTAGTTTTGAATATTTTCTAAAATCAATTATTTTGTCGACTATTTCAATTCCATCATTTGCAAGTTCTTCAAGGACTTTAAATGCTGTTGAAAATGCACCAGTTTTTTTTGATTTCTTCTTTGAGACAAGTCCCATTTTATTGAATAAAATTTCTGCCAATTGTTGACTCGAGGCAATGTTAAATTCTTCATTGGCAAGAATATAAATTTGTTTAGTCAATAGTAAAATTTTAGCAGTGAATTCTTGTGATAAATTTTGTAATTTTTCGCTATCAATTTTAATGCCATAAAATTCTATTTGGGCCAAAACCTTAATCAATGGCAATTGATATTGCAGATAAATATTATTAAGTTTAAGTGAAAATAATTTTGCAGAAAAAATTTTATAAAGTTGAAAAATCTTGTGATTTATATAGCAAAAAAAATTAATCTTAAATTGCCAATCATTAAATTTTTCTGGAAATTTATTTTTATTTAAATCATTAAATATTTCGCCATAATTTAATTCTTCAAGATTAGTATCAAGATTAGAATCAATTAGTTCGCGAAGATTGTTATGAGTCGAAGAATTTAGTAAATAATTGATCAAACTCACATCATCAAAAATAATATTTTGAATATTAATTTTATGCTCATTTTTGGCGTTATATCGATGTAGAAATTTAAAAAAATCTTTTGACGAAAAAAATATCTTACGAATCGATGAGTCTTCAAGAATTTTAAAAATTACTGAAATATCAAATTCATTAATATTTTTTTTAATTGCAGTTTCATCCTCGAAGTTAAAGAGATCAGGAGCATTCTCACTTATATTATTTTCAATTTCTTTTTTAATATTTAGATAAAAAACTTCATTAAAATCTGCATTAATTTCATTGGTTGAAAAAGTAATTAAATTTAATTCGTCATTAAATAAAAAATAGTCAATTAAAATTTCTCCACTTTTCATTGCGCTTTGATGCAAATTATTTATGCAATCAATATTAATAATTTCACTATATTTAATTTTTATTTCACTGTCATTTTTTTTAAAATTACTATCTGCTTTGGAATTGCTAATTAGTTGATCTTGACCTAGATTGAATTCTTTTTTTATTTTTGCTATTAAGGAAAAAAAATTCTGCTCTTCCAGAAATTTTATAAGATTATTAGGATCTATTGCTTTTAGTTGTAATTGATCTAAAGTTATGTTTAATTCAACATTCTCATCAAGAGTAATTAACTTTTTTGAAAGTAAAGCATTGCTGTGATTATCAATCAGCATTTGTCTTTTTTTTATTTGCTTAATTTTATCAAGATTATTAAAAATATTTTCTAAACTACCAAACTCTAAAATTAATTGTGATGCATTTTTAGGGCCAATTCCCTTTACTCCAGGAACATTATCCGAGCTATCTCCCATTAAGGATAATACATCTAAAACTTGCTTTGGATCAACAAAGAATTTTTCTTTTACCTCATCGGCTTTTATGATTTTATTTTTCATCGCATCATACATTGAAATATTATCATCTAAAAGTTGCATCATATCTTTATCTGAAGATACAATTAGAACTTCATATCCATCTTCAACTGATTTTCGAGCTAAGGTTGCAATAATATCATCAGCTTCAAAACCTTTTTTTTCAATGGCTATTAAGTTTAAAGCTTGGGTAGCTTGACGAACAATTGCGAATTGCGGTATTAAATCCTCAGGGCAGGGTGGACGATTAGCTTTGTATAGGGGATAAATATCATTGCGAAAAGTTTTTGATCCCGAATCAAAAACAACCGCAACATGACTCACATTTAAGCCAGCGAGAAGTTTAATAAGCATATTGGTAAATCCATAAACCGCTCCAACTGGCGTTGAATCTGCTCTTTTTAAGGGTGGAAGTGAATGATATGCACGAAATACAAATCCATATGCATCTATCAAGGCTATTTTTTTCATAAATAAATTTTGATTTTTAACTTTTAAAAGTTACTTTGGTTGATAAATTTTTTTATTAACTTTACTGTAATTTTTTTTAAAAAAACAGTTAATTTTATTTTATATGTATCGCCTATATTACCATCCCATTTGTCCATTTTCTAGAAAGGTTAGAGTTCATCTTTCGGCAAAAGAAGTTAATTTTGAATTAGTGCATGAAAATTTTTGGGAAAGGAGAGGTGAATTCATTGCTATGAATCCTGCTGGAACAATGCCTGTTTTATTTGATAACACTAATGCCTCAATTATATCATGTTCAAATGCAATAATTGAATATATTGAAGAAAAACATAATGAATCAAAAAATTATTTAGGTGATAATCCTGTTAAACGCGCAGAAGTTCGCAGATTGCAGGATTGGTTTGATCACAAATTTTATAATGAAGTTACCAGGCATATTTTACATGAACGCTATCTTAGCAGATTTTTGCAAGGTTCGCATTCGCCCAGCTCAGATGTTTTGCGTATTGCACGAAAAAATTTAGAAGTACATTTTCGCTATATTGAATTTTTACTTGAAACCAGAAAATATCTTGCAGGAGATCAAATTTCCGTTGCAGATTTCTCAGCATCTGCGCATATCTCGGTAATTGATTATTTTGGTGATATTAATTGGCATCATTTTCAAGTTGCCAAGGAATGGTACAGCTTAATTAAATCGCATAAAATTTTCAGCGAAGTTTTAAAAGGTCGCATACCAAATCTTACTCCGCCGGAATGGTATTCTAAATTAGATTTTTAATATATGATTGAACTTAATTATAAATGCGCCAATGATTTTCTTAAAGAAAATTTACAAAAATTATTTGAGATAAAAAATCCAGAAAATTTTACTATTGAAAAAATTGCTGGAGATGCTTCATTTCGCTCATATTATCGAATTTTAGCTGATGAAAAAAATTTTATTTTAATGTTCGCGCCGACTTCACATGAGGATTTAAAACCTTTTATAAAGGTTGATAATTATCTTATATCCAAAAATTTTAATGCTCCAAAAATTTATGCAATTGATGAAAAGAATGGTTTTTTATTGCTCGAAGATTTTGGTGATAAAACCTTTACAAAAATTCTCGCGCAAGATGTAAGTAATGAATTTAATTATTACAAAAATGCTTGCGATGTGCTATTTGAACTTCATAAAATAGAGCCGGATATATCGCTTGAAAGTTACAATAATCATGTTTTGTTTCGTGAAGTATCATTGTTTGTCGACTGGTATTTAAAATTAGAAAATAAATCTATTTCACTGCAACAAAAAGCTGATTTTAAGCACCATTGGTTCGCTTTATTTGATTTGCTAAGTAGTGATAAAAAAGTCATAGTTCTCAGAGATTATCATGCTGATAATTTAATGATTATAAATAACCAAAATAATTATAATTCAATTGGTCTTCTTGACTTCCAAGATGCTTTAATAGGATTACCTGCTTATGATTTAGTTTCATTGCTTGATGATATTAGGCGAAATATATTGCCGAATAATCGTCAAATGCTTTACGAATATTTTATAAAAAAATCTCAGAAAGATTCGCAAATTTTTTTACAAGATTGTGAGATTCTCTCATTGCAACGTAATATAAAAATACTTGGTATTTTTGCACGATTAGTTTTACGCGATAATAAGATAAACTATCTTGAATATATCCCGCGCGTTAAACATTTTGTTGAGTTAAGGCTAAATTCACAAAATAAAATATTTAGTGATATGAATAAATTTTTAAATTATTTTTTATAAATTATGGTGAAAAAATTTAACGATAATATTTTTAATAGAATTGATCAACCTAGTGGATTAATTTCAGATGCCAAATCTCTGCCATTACTTACCATAAATACCTTAATTAATGTTTATGGACAAATTAACAAACAAACATCATATATTTCAGAAAAAATTTTTGATTATTTAATTATGGTCAGTGATGTTGATTTATTTCATGGGAAAATTCCTTATATTAAAGACAATTTAGCGGATGCTGAAATTAATTCCTTTATTAGAATATTAAATGATTTATTTCCTTTGTCATGTCGCGATGGGATGAAGGTTATTAAGCGCGAAACTATCGAGTATTTAAGTAAAAAAACATTTGCCTTGGCAATGTGTTATGATGGCGGTGTATCGCTTGATATTTTATGTCAAATTGTTAATGAAGAAAACTCTGCAAGAATTCCTTCGCAATCATTATCTAAAATTAAAAGTATTGAACAAATTACTAAAAATAAGAACCCCAATATTTCTTAAATTTTATATTTAGTGGTTTTTTTAAAGTAAAAAATAATCCAAAACAAAAGAGCGGAAATCTCAATTGAGATCTCCGCTCTTTTTTACTTTTTAAGCTTAAAAACTACTATTTCTTTTTAGCAGTTGTTTTCTTTTTAGTTACTTTTTTTACTACTTTTTTTGTAGCAGTTGTTTTCTTAGTAGCCATAAAATTATTTTTTTTTGTTAAAATTATTACCAATAAGAATAACAATTTCGAAAAATAAAATTAACAAAATTGCTAAACTTATCTGACTCAAGACATCAGGGGGAGTAAGGATCGCCGATAATATGAAAATCATCACAATCCAATATTTCCTCTTACTTCTTAAATCATTAGTAGATAAACAATCATACTTAATTAAAAAAAGCAACAAGATTGGTAATTGAAATGCAATTCCAAAACCAAATAGTAAATTTGCGACAAAATTTAAATACTCACTAATTTTAGTTTCAAGTTGAATTGTAAAACTTGATTGAGCTGCGATGCTATGATACTCAAAGCTTGCGAAGAATTCTAATGTTTGTGGTAATACTAAAAAAAATGCAAAAATTGCTCCGCAAAAAAATAAAAATGGTGACGAAAAAAAAAGAAAAAAAATATTTTTTTTCTCATTTTTATATAAAGCTGGTGATAAAAAAAGATAAATTTGCGTAATAAAAATTGGCATTGAAAAAAATATTGCACTATAAAATGATAATTTTAAATAGGTTATGAAAGCTTCTGCCGGGCTGGTGTAAATGATTTTACGATTTAAATTATTTTGTGAAATATCGATAAAAGGTTGCAGTAAAAAATTATAAATTTTTTGCGAAAAAAAATAACTTAATAAAAAAAAACTTATAAAAAAAAATAACGAAAAAATTATTCTTTTACGAAATTCTGCAAAATGTTGTTTTGCTGTCATTAATGATTTTTCATTTTTCATCTTTAAATTTTTTTAATTTTATTTGTAATTATGTTATCTTATAAAATATTAGTATTAAATATATTTAGTTTAGTTGTAATCTAATTCTCATTAAAATAACTAGTATTTATTTATAACTAATTAAACATCGCTTTTTTTTATGATATTTTTAACATTATCTTGCTTTAGGAAATTCCTAACAATGCCTTCATCTTTTAAGTTATCAATTTTTACAAACTGTTCTAAGACTTCTTTGGCATTATCAGCACCATCATCATCACTATCGATGATATTTTGAGCATCATTCACTATTTCATCTAATTCTTCTAAATCCGTTCTATCGGAATTTTCGTCAAGTAATTTTCCTAAATTATCTTTTTGCATTTTTAATTTCTTTTTAGCATTGATATCGAATTTATTTAACAATTTTTTGGCAACAGTTTTTTTACCAGTTCTTTTTGCTTTATCACGATTTTGAGCTACTCTATCGCGAATCAAGGCTTTCTCTTTGTCACTTCTGCCTTTGTAATATAGGTCTGGTATAATTTTTCCTTCATTTTGCAATTCGAGTGCGGCATTTTTATAATCCTTATTGAATAATGGATTAAAATTATCATTAATTCTTCTGGCAATAGCTTTAATTCCACGTTTTCCTGCTTTAAGCGGATTTGTCTTAAGTCTTTCTGTTAAAGTTCTAGCAACATTAATCTTTCCATCTTTAACTCCTTCAATAAATTGCTCACGATCTTTTTTATCCATATCTTTCATTGCATTTTCAGCATCTTTTCTTGATATTTTATTATTATATTTATCTTTGATCGGATTGAATAATGCTCCACCTTTAAATATTCCTTGTTTCATTCCTTGTAAGGTAGCGCCAAATACATTCGTGCCGTAATATTTTAAACCGCTTCCACTAGAAATTCTTCTAACATCTGCTTTATTAAGTCCAAGTGCTTCGCCACGTTTTTCCATGGCTTCTTGACGAATTTGTTTAACTATCTCTTTCTGAGTTTCTGGATTCTTTTTTGCAAATGCATTAATATTCTCTGGATTTTTTTTAAAATTTTCTTCTGCTTTATCTGCAGCTTTAACCAATGATCGGCGATTTGACATATCTTCGCTAGCTTGCCTTCTATTTTCTTGGCGTTCTTTTTTAGCAGTTTTGCCTGAGGCAAATAACTTATTGTCAAGAGTATCTAAAGCCCTCCCAGCTGTTCTATCCCATATTTGTGATTGTGCAAAGCCTTGTAAACCTTGTTTTAAAAATGAAGCAGTTTGTTTTATTCCGCCACCAATTTGACTTGCTTTTATTCCTTCTGATATTGTCGATGCTGCGTCTGTCATAAAGGTTACCATTTTTGTAGTCAATGAAGCAATTACCCAAATATAAATGATCGAGAAAAATGATGGAATTGAATCTGGACTTCCCGTATTCATTAAATCTTCTGCCATATTGGTTCGCGGAGGTAATGTTGGAATTGTCCAAAATTGTGTTAATGTAACTCTAGAGCCAAGATTAATTACCCATGCATCATCCCAACACGCTTTATAACCCAGTGCCATTTTTAAAACTTCAACCATCAATAGGTTAAAAAAGGTGAGGGTGGTAATAAGAAAAATAAGTTGCAACCCAAATCCAACAAGAGCTTTTAGCCAATTATCAAACATGTCTTTAGTTTGATTGAATAATAAAAATATAAAAAATATTGGTCCTATTACAAATAAAATTGAAATCATTATTTGAGCGGTAATAAATAGAAGTACTGCATTGGAAAGGGCGTAAATGTAATTTAAAATACTAAAATAAAAAACTAAAACATATGCCCAACCAAAAATTCCCGTAAATAAAAATGCCCATATTTTTTTGTTAATAGCTGATGAAAATAAAATACTTATAACTTTATCAACGCTACCAAAAAGCAGTGCTGTATTCTGATAATTACCTGTATTGATCGCGGTTTCAAGTTGTAAGGAATTGTCAAATGAAGAAGCCATTAAGAATGAGGCTTGTATCACCCCTTCTTTAAAAATATTTACAAAAATTTCTTTGAACCAAAGCCATCCATTTTCACCAACAAAAATATAAATGAAGCCTATTTTAAAAATTCTAGTAACCACTTCGGCCTGACTCAATTCACTAACGCCCATAAGATATCCTAAGCCATAGAACATTACAAAAATAGATAAGGATAATTTTAATATTAATTTGTATTTTGGATTTGAAATTAAGCTTTTATAAATTCCTTCAACAATTCCAATCCTTTCGCTTGGTATAGAGCTTGCGCTATTGCCGTCCATCCAATAAAGAACTGGTTGAACAATATTATTAACAATTTGTGAAATTCCGCGACTATTTTTAACTTTAATTTTAACTTCATATGAGCCGCTATTGTTAGAATATCTGTCAACGCAACTAAATTGCTTGACGCAATTATTTGAGACTGACTCCGTTTGACTGCAGGTATTGCCATCATTGCCAGGACCTACACTGTATTTTAAATTATTTATTTTTACGCCATTTAATGGAGCAGTTGAAGACCCATTAGATAAGTTGCAATCTAAATATTCGGGATCAAAAATTTTAAAAGATAATCTTAAATTACTTTGGGAAGTTTGATCAGTGTGGCAATAAAATTTTGAGCTTTTAGAAGTTATAACGGCTGAATTTGGATCAAATAAAGCAGTTGTAGGTGATGAACCAAATTGGCTTTGCGCAGTTGCTAAGGTGCAGTCACGAGCAATTGGATCGGTAATTCTTGTGAGCATACCATTAGAATCAAAGGCATAATTTACTGAATCAAACGAAACTTGTGATTGAGGGGTGATTTTAATAATCGATGGATTTGGAGTATAAATCCATGTAGATAAATCTGCTAAAGTCGGGATACTTAATGATCTAGTATAAGTCCATGTAGATAAATCTGCTAAAGGCGTGATACTTAATGATTTACAATCATAACCGCTAGTTTCTTTGCAAAGTTTTATTTCAAGCCATTCCCCGTTGCGACCATTTAAAGATATGCTTGGTGCTATAGTAGCATAACCAGTGTTATTATCGTAAAAATCTGTGTACGAAGCTCCTGCGACATTGGGAATGTTTAAATCGTAACCATCGACTATCATAAATTTCATTCTGCCTTTTACAGAAGTGGTAATGGGATATTTAGTTTCAAAATTATTGCTACTAATAACATTATAATTTTCGAAATTTCCATATAAGCCATTAAATCCAGATAAAACTTTTAGTTTTTTATTATTAATTAAATCATTTATTTTAGATTCATCACTTGCATTGGCAATGACATTATAAATTTTTCCTTCATAATCTTCGAGATCAAAACAATTATCATAATTACCTGATATATAATAGGGCAATTCCGCAGCTACTCTTCTTGCTTCATTACAAGTTGTGCAATTAGCTGGATTATTTACCGGACCATTAGCGCTGCATGTTGCACCTGCAGTTTCTGGCTCACTGGAAACTACGCAAGGGCTTCTAGAAAATAAATTGCCTTCAGAAGGAGTTCCTCTGCAAACTATTTTTTTATAACAATCACCAGTGCACAATTTGGTTGTATCATTGCATATGGAACTTGCAGTACTATTATCAGGCTTACAGCCATTTTGAGTAATTGATGTTGAGGAGGTTAAATCAATATTTTGTAAGCAATTTGGATTTAAAAACTTTTGTATTCGTTTGCCAACGCAAATCAATGCCGGTCTTGGCTCAACCTGAATAGCCATACCAATTCCGCATTGCCGGTCTAAATTATTTTTTGTTCTCCAATTACTGTCCCAACTTTTTGGAGAGAATCTAATTATCTGACCTTTTCTAACAAATACTTTATCTCTTCTTAAATCTGATCCTAAGAAGGGAGTAAATCCTGAGGTATTTACATTAAATGATTTTAATGGATCGCTAGAATTATTATCAGTAATAGAAAAATCATCATATTCATAAAAATCCTCAGGAATCACTCTCGGTGTGTAACGTGGAAATGATACATTTGTTGTCAGCCATTTTCCAAGGGAAGTATTATTTAAGTCATTGATTAAATCCGTTTGAGTATTTTGTGAGATTCCATTTGCATCAATAGCGGGAGTTGTTACATCGCAACTTGCTCCACCTCCACCCCCACCCCCTCCAGCTATGGCAATAAAATGTTCGCTAGCTGATGTGAAATCGCTATTTGTTAATACTGAAATAGCCGAAGCTCCACCACCAGAACCACCACCACCAGAGCATTCACTTGAGCCTAGAGCTCCACCATTGCCACCTTTTAAAATTAAATTATCTTTTGCTTGAGTTGAGCTTTGATTTGGAGTGTGGTATGTTAATTTTGCTAGAGCAAAATTAGTTGAAGGCGTGCAGGATAAACCATTTTTTAGAGGTGGAGAAATTGCAATTGTGTTGATGCATGAATTTCTAAAAAGGCAATTAGTTTCAAGGGCAGTTTTTAAATTTTCTTCTTTGCTACAGTTTCCAGCATAGTAAAATGGTGACGTAGAATTTTCGCCAAAAGATGCAAACGCTATATCATTTATAACGCCGTTAGCTGGAAGTGCAGGTATAGAAAGATCACCAGTGCTTTGTTGAGTAATATTGATGATGCCTGATGAGCCACTCCGATATTCTAGAGCAACTGCCATATATTTTCCGAATGGTCCAGCTTTAAGCTTATCAAGAATATTATTGCTGTTAGTTGCATTTTTGGTTGTTAATTCAGTATCATTTATTGAAGCTCCACCTCCACCTCCACCTCCACCGGCAATTGCGATCACACGATTATTTATTGAAAGCATTGTTCCTCCACCTCCAGATCCGCCTTGTCCATTTGAATTATTGCTACAATAACTTGAGGAACTTTTATTTATTGCACCGCCATCGCCACCTAGCAGAAGAGTATCGTTAGCTGATGGTGTCGGTGCATCCGGTGCATCCGGTGCAGCAATATTTGGAGAATAATTAATAACTAATTTCTTTTTTGCTGGCGCAACTTTGAGAGTTGTTGATATTGTTGTATTTGCAGAAGCATTATTTCCTGGCGTGTCACTTGAGTTAATACCGCCGCCGCCTCCACCGCCACCAGAAATTACCGCAACTTCATCATTGATGGTAATCATTGTTCCGCCACCACCGCCACCGCCTCCGCCGCCAACACAATTAGCTCCTGATTTTGTTTCA
Organism: Rickettsia typhi; assembly: GCA_945901265.1. Taxonomy (GTDB): domain Bacteria; phylum Pseudomonadota; class Alphaproteobacteria; order Rickettsiales; family UBA1997; genus CAILUF01. The sequence continues at coordinate 2,414 of CAMDJZ010000018.1, read as the reverse complement.
CTTCCATCACCACCACTAAGAATATTAGTTAGATATGAAGTTTGATATGCGGGAACATAACCGCCAATGCCTTTTGTTGATGAATTGCTTGATATTGCTTCAATAGCTAATTTTTTTAATGTATAAATAAAACTTGCGCCAGTGTTATTAAGAGTTGTGTTAGATGTAGCATCTTCTCCGTCTACATAACTATATGCACTTTGTTCTTCCCCACCTCCACCTCCACCTCCACCTCCACTTGCTAAAACAATTAATTGGCCATTATAAACAATAAAACTTGCTGAACCACCACCACCACCAGTACCTTTATATGTTTGGGTTGCATCACCGCCCTTAGCACCAAGGAAATATAAAGATGTTGTTGTTGGTGAACCTCCTGTTCGACTACCGGTTTTTGATGCAACTCCTCCACCTCCACCACCACCAACATAAACATAAATTTTATTATCAGCTGTTAAACTATTTTGTGCAATTCCGTAAACATAGGAGCCATTAGCGCCAGTTCCACCAACAGGAGATTTTGCACTTATATTCGGTGAGCCACCACCGCCACCGCCCCCTTTAACTTCAAAATAAAATTTAGCATCGCTAGGAATTGTTGCTTCATAAACCCCCGGAGTATTATAAACAATACAATTTGACGAACCGTCACTATTACAAATTTCAATAGAGCCATTACCACCAGCTCCACCGTTTGCTGATGGTCCAGGCGAATACCCCTTACCTTTAGAACCCCCCGCTCCTCCGCTACTATTGATAGTAGGGGTAGCTGAAATATAAGTAGGATTGAAATATGATGGACCGGTTTCACCTTTGCCACTCATAAAGCCAGGTGAAGCTGATCCTCCTGCTGTAGCAATGTAGCTTCCGCCACCGCCACCACCGCCACCGCCACCATGATAATTGGTATTTCCAGTATAATTTGTACCAGCAACAGCATACTGATTCTGAGTTGCGGTTGGAGGGCAGGGGTTAGATCCAAAAGTCAAATTAGTTGCGTAAATTGTGCAAGTTTTTTGATTAATACATGCAGTAATGAGGCTATTTGCTTTTACATCTAAGGAGCAAGAAGCATTTGCTGTATAAGGCGTTGAAGAGATGTTAGGCGTTCCATAATTTGCAAAATTAATTCCAGTTATTGCAAAAGGCGTATCAAAAGTTAATTTAGAGAATTCATTTGCATAATTAAAATAAGAATTGTTGGTACAGCTGGCGCCATTTGTTCCAGCCTTGCCAACAAAAACTTTTATGATATCCCCATTTCTAACATTTAAGCTTCCTGTTAACTCATTTCCAGGGGCGCCATTTCCAGGATTTACTGTTTGCGTTGATAAATTTTTATCACCTTTGCCACCGCCAGCACCGCGAATTTTATAGTAAATTGTTCCGTCAGCAGTTGCTGTATAAGTTTCTGATTGTGCTGAATTTAAATTAACATATGCACTTGCATCTGCAGTTGCTGAAGTAGCTTTTAAAATTGCCAAACCATCTTTTGCAGTTGTGCTTGAAGTATTTGCTCCATTTGCGGATGAGATAGATATTGGAATTGATGAGTAATAAGCGTTGTAAAAAGATTCTGCAGAATTTCCTGCGCCACCAACTGTATTGATTGCAACGGATCCGGCATTGATTATTCCTGAAGTTTCAAAACCATTTCCGCCGCCACCTCCGCCACCGCCACCAGCATTGGTTAGAGAAATGGCGGTTGAAGCTGACGAACCATCTCCCGATGAACAATCTGTAGGTGTTCCAAGAGAAGCACTTGAAACCAAAAATGCACTATTAGTTAATTGGGCATTAATCACTGATTTGGTGTCAATATTGCAATAACTATTGCTTACATAGCTAGTATCAGATTGTCTTTGAGCAGTTCCATAGAATGATGAGCTTACAACATTTCCAGACATTAATGTTGTCAAATTAATTGTGGTTCCTTCGTTGTAAAAATAAGGTGGCGGAGTTAAGCAAGCGCCTGCTCCCTTTTGTCCTTTCTCACCTACATCAATACGAATTTGATCGCCAGAATTAACAGTAATTGATCCTGATAGTTTTGATCCACTAGCACCTGTTCCACCTTGTTTACTAGGGTCGTAATTACCTCCGGCACCACCTCCCGCACCTTTTAATTCATAGGTTATGAAACCTGATGATGCATTTTTGTAAAATGTTCCTGGCGTGGTATAATTAAAAACTGATTCACCATCAATAATTTTCACTGATCCATCTCCCGCTATAATTGAAGGAGATCCAGCATTTGCTGAAGATAATATTGATGGAGCAGTCGAATGGTAAGCTGGATCGTAATAAGAATCGCTCGATGTTCCAGCTCCACCCGGTGCAACTGCAGTTCCGCCACTGATTATTCCTGCTTCTGCAATGTTTGCCGTGCTTCCGCCACTGCCATTGCCTCCACC
>CAMDJZ010000017.1 GCA_945901265.1 Rickettsia typhi | reverse complement strand
AAAATAAGCGACATTTTGGACAAGTTTTTATTCATGTTTTTTTACTCAAATTTAGCAGTTTCTATTTGAAAAAAATAGAAAAAATTCGGGACGCCCTCAGAATAAAGAGTAAAGCCATCTTTTTAGCCCCCCATTTTTTTAATTATGCCGTTATTAATAATTGAATTTTATTGCAAACTAACGAAAAACTATTTTCTAAGAATATATCTTTCATTTTGAGTTTTAGAACTATTGACGATAAATAATCTTTGCTTTGCATCAATACCAAGAAGAGTTAAGAACATATCATTTAAAATGCTTCGCGAAGAGTAATAGCCGTGACCCAAGCCAAAACTCGAATCGTCAATTGCGCTAACATTTACAACATCAACTTCTTCAATATTTGTGCAATCGCCAAGCCGGTCATTTTTATTGAAAATTTTTGATGCGGTCATCGCTTTATCATTTTTTGAACAATAGATCGTGATATGATTGGTAATTTTTTTAATATTTTTTGCAATCGATTTAAATCCTTGCGTTTCATAATCAGGGGCATTTAAGAATAATTCATTAATTAAAATTTCGTTAGAATTTTTGGCAATATTATCTATTCCAACTAAAGCCAATTGATGCCCCATTGAATGAATCATTAAATTAATTTTGATTTTATTTTTTTTAAAACCTTCTAGAAATTGCATAAAGGGCGTAATTGAGGATTTAACATTTTGAGCATTGAGATCGTAGGTTTTATTAAGCAATGTTTCATCAAAAAAACCATCTTTTGCTCCAGACGGCCAAGTAAATAAAATCACTGGACCTTGATATTTTAAATCATAAGCAATTTGCGCAACCCTTAGGATTGCCTCATTATATCTTACATTAAAACCGTGAACAAAAACTAAAGGCGTCGCTGAATTATTTTTTAGTTCATTAAAAAATTCTCGCTCGCTGAAATTTCTTGAGTTAACAATTTTAAAATTATCATTTTCTTTATTATCTTTGGAAGGAGAAATATTGCCAATCTCATGAAGCTTTTTAACCTTAATATTACAAGTTCCAAATGTAATAACTTTATCAAAATCTACGCCAAAATTTTCATCAGCACAACCAAAATCCACACTTTTACGCATACGATTTGTAGCGATCATTACTTTAATTTCAGAATCATCATTATAATTATTTTTAAAAAAACTTTGCCAAGTTGGTTGTAATTTTTTTTGTAAAATTGCCGTATCGCTAATATTTTGACAAGAATTTAAAACAAAAATTATCAAAGAAATTAATATAATTTTTTTCATATTTTTTATTATGGTTAATATTTTCATAGCTAAATTTTCATAGCTAAATTTTCATTGGCAAAATAACCATATTTAAACCCTTAACATGAAGCCTTCTTTGCATTATATAAGGCACATGGTTAAATAAAATTTGGGTAAAAATATTTTCATTATCAAAAATAAATTTAGTACCAAAAAACACCACATGCTGATAATCTTTTGCAACGCGATCAGTAAGCTGTGAAAGCTTTTCAACAATATCAGTATCATATCCAATATAAGCTTTGGCAAACCGTCCATTGGCATTGCAGTAATTTTTATATTTATTTAAAACGCTTTTGGTGCGTCGACGCATATCACGCCATCTCTTTTCTTCACTAAAAGTATTTGAATCAAGCTCGCCAACAGTAACAAAAATAAAATTTTTAAAAATTCCTGGAAATAATTTTTTGATTTCAAGTAAACAATTCATTCCACTACCAAAAGTTTGATCGACAATTATCGCTGCAGTTGGAGCGCTTTTATCAATAGCCTCATTTTGCTGTTCGCAAGGTTCACTCCCATAGCTATAAAACATTGTTTCCTTCTGTGCTAAATTCCGCTTAAAGCGAAGGTAGGTATTTTTAATAACTAAACCAATTGCTACTGAAACTGAAGTTATTAGCAAAGTTATCCATCCGCCTTCGTAAAATTTTTCAAAAATTGTTATTGCTAAAATTGCGAAACAAACAATAAAACCAATCAAGGCAATTAGAAATTTTGACAGCCATTCTCTTTTGCGTCGACGATGACGAATCCAATAAATTGATAATCCCAACAATGATAATGAAAAAGTTATAAATACATTGATCGAATATAAAACTACTAAAATATGCACTGAACCTTGCGTGATAATCAATGTTGCAATTGCCGAAATTGCCATAAATAAAACGCCATTTTTCACAACTAATCTGCTAGAAAGCGAACTAAATGATTTTGGCATCCATTCATCACTTGCCATATTGGCAATAACATTTGGGCCAGCTAAAAATCCTGCATTTGCTGCAACCACTAAAAGACCAGCTTCAAAAATTAAAACTATTGGCACTGCTATTGCTCCCATATTAAAATCACCAAAATGTAAATCAGAAGTAATCGCGTAAAATACTGTAGCGTTTAATGTTTGACCATCAACCTTGGTAACGCCCCATAGCAAGTAAATCAAAATAATTCCAGCAGCCATAAAAGCTAACGAAATTGCCACTAAAAACATTGTAATTTTAGCAGTTCTAACTCTTGGCTCTGACAAAGTATTAACATTATTTGAAACCGCTTCTAATCCTGTGTATGTTCCTCCACCCATTGAAAATGCTTTCAAAAAAATTGATAAAAGCATGATCCAACCCATCGAATCCTTCATTTTAGAACTTTCTTCAAGAGCTTGCGGTACTAGTTCGGAAATGCCATGTCGATGAGCAAAAATCCCATAAATAATTAATATAAAATGAGTAATAATGAAACCTAAAAAAATCGGCAAAAGAAATTTTATTGATTCTTTCATGCCGCGCAGATTCAACACCGCCAAAACTGCAACCAAAATTATCGCCATAACCATTTTTATCTGCTGAAATTCTGCGGGTAAGAAACTAAAAATTGCATCGATTCCACTAGCTATTGAAATTGCAATAGTCAAAACATAATCGATGATTAAAGCTGAACCAGAAACTAGACCAGCATGTTTTCCAAGTAAGCGCGTGGCGACGCGATAACCCCCCCCTCCATTTGGAAAAAGTTCAATTACTTGAGTATAAGCGTAAGAAATGATGAAGACAGTAAAAGCTGTGGCAATAGCTAAATAAATCGCCAATTCTTCATGAGTTGCAAGAGCAAGAAATGCCTCTTCTGGACCGTAACAAGAAGATGAAATCCCATCTGCGCCAAGCCCAATCCACGCCAGAAAAGCTACCAGAGAAATACTTTTTCTGGTTTCTTGATCAAATGGATTGCGCGGAGCACCAAATAAAAAATTTCTAATTTTTTTTATCATAAAAAATTTTTAATGAAATAATAGAAATTAATAAATTAATTAAAACATTTTAGGCTTTATTTAATTCACCTAAAACTTCTCTATTCTTCCTAATTCTTAACTAATTTTGTTAAGTTTTTTCATCAATGCAATAATTAAATCTGGATCTTTAATTCCTCTAGTTTTTTCAAGACCAGAAGAAATATCAATCATAGTTGCATTGGTAATTTTAATCGCCTGTAAAATATTATCAAGTGTCAATCCACCTGCTAAAAACCACGGCTTTTGAAATTTAAAATTCTGCAAAATAGACCAATCAAAGGGTTTTCCACTTCCTGAAATTAAACTATCGATTAAAAAATAATCAGCTATAGTATAAAAATTATCAAATTTTTTTAGATCTTCTTCCCCAGAAACACCCTGAGCATTAATAATTCCGATATTTGGAAATTTTATTTTAAATTGCTCATAAAATTCCTGTTTAATTTGCCCGTGAAATTGCATAAAATCTGGCGCAAAGCTAGATATTATTTCTTGAATATAATCGAGCTTTGGCTCTACAACTACAGCTACTTTTTTAGCTTTTACAATTGCCTGAGAAATTTTTTGCGCATCCCTAATTTCAACAAAACGTGGAGATTTATTATAAAAAACTACTCCTAAAAAATCACAAGCACTTTGATCAGCTAGCTTAGCTATTGAAGAGTCAGTAATTCCACAAATTTTTACCTTCATATTAAAATTTAAAACCTGGAGGCAAAGGAATTCCTGCAGTAACATTTTTAAGCATCGAAGCAGAACCTTCATCAGCCTTTGCTTTAGCAGTGTTTATTGCCACAATTAACAAATCTTCAAGAACGGTTTTTTCATCAATTTTTATGATTGAATTGTCAATTTCAATTTTCTTAACAATTCCACTACCCATTACAATCGCCTTGACAAGACCACCGCCACTTGAACCTTCAAACTCAGTTTTAGCAATTTCGTCTTCAACCTTTTTCATTTTATTTTGCATTTCTTGTGCTTGACGCATCAGTAATTTCATATCCATAATTTTTAAGAAAATTATTTGTTAAAGAATTTTTTAAATTTGTATTTGGCAATAATCGAAACTTTCCTGATATAGCCAACTTTATCAACCGACTCTTTTGCAAAAAGATCGAATTCATACTTTTTAAAACCTTTTATTTCAATATGCAAACTGGCAATTTTAGAATCTTTCTTTATTGGCGCATAAAGTGGATCGCTATATTTTACATTTACCACTAAGTCATTGAGATTGAAATATCGCGGAACATTTATAGCAATATCTTTGGAGGCTATTGCGCTAATTTTTTGATGATTGCCAAGCCAAATATTTAGATTAACAACTTCTTGATTTTGCTTAAATAATTCTAATTTTTTATAACCAAAAAAACCGTAATCCATCATCTCAGTTATAACATGAGCTCGCTGTATAGGGGTTTTCATTTTATTAACAACCGCAACTAAACGGCGATTATTTCTTCGCACCAACTCAACAACACCATAGCCTCCTTCGTTTGTATGGCCAGTTTTTCCAACAATAATACCTTCATAATTATTTTTAATTAAAGGGTTTCTGTTGCGTTGAGTAATGTTTTGATAAGTAAATTCAGGAATAGAAAAATAGCTTACAAACTCTGGATATTGTTCATAGAGATGGATTACCAAATAACCCAAATCTCTTAGACTTGAATAATGATTATCTTCGTGCAAGCCATGAGGATTGGTAAAATGACTATTGATCATTCCTAACTCTTTAGCTTTTAAATTCATCAAATCAGTAAAATTTGCAATGCCACCACCAACCGATTCAGCAAGAGCAATTGAAGCATCATTGGCCGAAACCGCCAAAAGCCCCTTAACTAAATCATCAAGCGATACGACATCGCCATAATTTAAAAACATTGACGATCCAGATTTACGCCAAGCATCTTTACCAATTAAACATTGATTATTTAAACTAACCTTACCTTTTTTTACCTGATCAAAAACCACTAGAGCTGTCATTAATTTAGTCATGGATGATGGTGCCATTCTAACATCGGCATTCTTAGAAAGAAGGACCTCTTTGCTATCAGCATCAATTAGAAAATAATATTGCGCATCACTTAAATTAGGGAGATAATCTTCTTTAGCCAAAACAGAATTAACAATAAACAAGCAACAAAAAATACAGGCACTTAGGAAAATTATAGATTGTGATTTTCTATTAAAATCTATCATTATTTAATATTTATAAATTAGTTGTTAACTTTAGTTTGTTTTAATTTATTTTGATTTTTTTCAATATTATTATATTCCTGAAGTTCTTCTTCATTATCAGAGCTCTCGATTAATGCAATTTCGCCAAATTTACTTGCGCCAAATATTTGTTCATTTTTTCTTTGTTTAATTTGTTGTTTTTTTTCTTTAATTAAAATCTTGCTAAATTCAAGATCATCTTCACTGCGTTTTTCATTAATCTTAGTAACAACATTCTGAATTTCGTTATTAGCAATTAATAAATATTTTTTCTCACTAGCAATAGATTTATTTCCATAAGCATCGTAACTTGGGACCATAACCATATCAAATTCTGCGCCACTATTACTGAAAGGAGGATTATTTATAGAGCTATATCTTACTTCAAAAATATCTGGTGGGACATTATTAGCCGGATTATTTCTTGATAATTCATCTATTGTTGTATGATTAGGTAAATATTGCTTTGGCACATATTCTCCAACGTGATAAATCGGTACATAACCTTGATATTTTTCTTGTGAAGCTATGTAATCGGATACCTCTTGCCTAGTTGGCGGAGCTGAAGAAATTACTTCCTTAGTAATGCTTTTTGGTAATATTCTTTCTTGATTAATTTCCTTCACTTTTTGTCCGTATTTCTTAACGAACATATCGTTAATAGAGGCAATATTTCCAGTGCAGGAACTCATTAAAATAAGTAGAAAAAATAATTTAATTTTAGCGAGTTTTCTAAAAAAAATTTTCATTAATTGCCTTTTACTAAAATTGCCTCATGACCTGAATTTACAACTTTATTAACCATTTTTCTTGCTTGAATTTTATTGGTAAATGGTCCAAGCAAGACTCGATACATTTTACGATCACTGGTTTCCGCCAATTCAATTTTACCTTTATAAAATTTTTGCATAATAACCAATTGCTCATCAGCCATTTCCTTGGCACCGTAAGATCCAACCTGCGCGTAATATCTTTTTAAACCTTTTTTTAAAGAAGCATTATCTTTTGATAAAATTTTTGCATCTTGATTTTGCCCAAAGATTTCTCTTGGTTTTGAACGTTTATTTTGATTAATTTTATTATCGAAATTATTATTTTCTTCCTCTTTACTATTTGCCAAATCATATTCGCTAATAATTTTTTCTTCTTGTCTGCCAGCAAAAATCATGTTATTTTTTTCAAGATTTTTCAAACTATCCTTGGGGATTTTATTTTGTGAATTGAGGGTTGGAGCCTCAAGAGTTTGTATAGCTTGTTTTGATTGCAAAATTTGCTTAGAGTTATAATTAGAATGATTTTGAGAATTTTCAGGAAGTATTGTTGTTGATTGCTGTTCCTGTGAAGCTTTATTTACCGGAGCTGGAGAGATATCTTTACCATCTAAAACTTGTGCATTAAAATCAGGAATTTTAGTTAAAACAGGTTTGAAGTTACCCTGCAAATCGACAATTCTGATTTTAGCCTTCTGCGGTTCAGAAGAGCAAGAAGAAAGATTTAAAAGCACTATACTTAAAAAAACTTTTAAAAAAATTTTAACCATTTTACAAATTTTAATTTATGAATTTTACTAAGACCACAAGGTTTAAAATTAAAATAAAAAAAAACAACTAATAACTTTTGTTATATTAAAAATATTTTTACGAATTGTCTTTATTGTCAATTTGGTCATCAAATAAAATGCGTTTCGCACTTCCATCTAAATCTTCATATTGTTTATTTTTTAAAGCCCATAAAAACGATAAGAGTCCAATTAAACTAAGGATGATTGCCAATGGAATTAAAAAAATTAATACAGACATTTTAAATTTTTTTATTGATGAAGAAATTATTTATTCTTAACGAGTTTAAAATAACCAGCAAAGAGGATGATGACATCGCCAAAGCAGCAACTAATGGTACAACCATTCCCATCAATGCAAAGGGTAAGGCGATCAAATTGTATAGCAAGGCTAAAAATAAATTTTGTCTCATCAATTTAAATGCCTTTTTACTGCCAATAAAAAGGGGGATTATAGGCGAGAGTTTAGTTGAATTAATTAATATATCGGCAATATTTTTACTAAGATCGCTAGCTTTAGTAAATGAAACAGAGACTGTTGCCAAAGACAATGCTGGAGCATCGTTTAAACCATCTCCTATCATCATAAATTGGTGATTTTTTTGCTGTAAATCTTTTAAAAATTGCGCTTTTTGTAAAATTGTTTTTTCATAATAAAATTCCTTAATCGCTAATTTTTTTGCTACCAATTCAACATTTCTCTGACTATCTCCCGAAAGCAATATTACTTTCTTGCCAATTTTTTTAAGAAACAAAACTACTTCTTCAGCATCCTCTTTAATTTGATCATCAAAAACAAAAACAATTTGTTGTTGATTAATCCTCATAAAAGTTGTTAATTGCTGATAATTGTCATTATTTTTTAATAGTAGTTCATCTCGGTAACTATCTTTATTTATTTTACAAAAATCGCTTCTTCCAAGATATATTTTTGATTCCTTTGACTTAAAAATATTTTCATCAATATTTATGATATCATGATGATGCCTTAATTCACTTAATATTTTTTTGATTAATTCCTTATCAAAATTTGCGATTAATCCTAGCGATTTCTCTTCTTTAACCTCAACATCAAAAATTTTATAATCACAGCTTGCCATCAATGCCTGTGAGATTGTATGCATACTTTTTTTAGCCATGGTAAGTGCAATCATAAGATAAAAATCAGCTTCACTTTTATCAAGCAATTTTATTGATTTATTTTCGAGAAGATAAATGGCTTTTAGAGATGGGGTGCCCATGGTTAAACTCCCTGTTTTATCAAAAATTACCATATCAATTTTGTTAATTTTTTCTAATGCTTCGCCATTTTTAATTAATATTTTTTTACTAATAAACCCAGAAATAACAATGGTCTGCACAATCGGTATTGCTAACGCCAAGGCACATGGACAAGTTATAATTAAAACCGCTGTGGCATTCATTAATGCCAATTGAAATGATTCATTATTTATAAAATACCAAATAACAAAAGTTATAAAAGCCAGTATATGAACAAGTGGCGTATAGATTTTTGCTAATTTTTGTGCAATTAATTCGCAAGAATTTTTGTTGCTTTCGCTTTGATTTATTAAATCGATAATTTGGGATAGAAGCGTTGAATTTATTGCGCTGGTGATTTTGATTTTAAGAGGTTGCAAAAGATTGATTGTTCCTGCAAATACTTGACTATTTTTAGAAACTTTTTTAAGCGCTATCTCGCCCGTTAACAAACTATCATCTATCTCACTTTCGCCTTCAATTACAATTCCATCACTGGCAATTTTTTCACCACTTGCAACCAATAAAATCATTTCTTTTTGTAATTTTTTAATTGGTAAAATCTTTACTTTTCCATTATCGTCAACCCTAGCAAAACTTGCATTAAGAAGACTAAATTGGGTTGCAATATTAAAAGCTTTTTTTCGCGCTTTCATATCGAGAAATCTTCCAATCAACAAAAAGAAAATCAACATCACCACCGAATCAAAATAAACGTGATCCTGCCCATTGAAAGCCTGAAATATACTAACAATTCCCGCTAAAATTATTGCTAAACTAATTGGTAAATCCATATTTGCCTGCCCTATCAATAAGGAGCGGTAAGCAGAAATAAAAAAAATTCTTGCTGAATATACCAAAACTGGCAAAGCAATTAATGCTGAAAAAAATTGAAAAATCTGATGGGTTGCCAAACCCATTTCTCCAATATTGGTAAACCATAATGCAAAAGAAAAAAGCATAATATTACCTGCACCAAACCCAGCTACCGCTAAAGCCTTAAGCAATGAATCGTTATATTTTTTTTCTTCTTGAACAATAATTGCTTGATCAAATGGCAAGAATTTATAACCAATTTCATTGAGGGGTGAAATTATTTTATTACCATCAGAGATTTGCCCTTGGTAATCTATGGTTAAAATTTTACGGGTTAAATTAATTCTTGCCCGAATAACTTGCGGATTTTTATATAAAACATTTTCAATTAGCCAGACGCAAGCTCCACATTGCAGTCCTTGAATCATCAGTTCTGTTCGCCATGAACCATCAGTATTTTTTCTAATGAATTCGCTAATATCAAAGTCTTTATCAATTTCAGGCTTTAAATTTCTTTCATGAATATCAATTTGCCTCATTTCATAATAATTTTTAAAACCTAATTTATTGATTATTTCATAAGCTTTCGAACACCCAACGCAGCAAAAATCTTGTTGATTGCTATCTAATTTTAATTGACAATGTTTACAATTATTACTTTCTATTGACATTTCACTGAACTACATATTTTTTAACTTCTTGTATTAAACCTTGTTTGTTTTTAACTATAATTTCAAATTGCCATTGACCACGCAATGGAAATTTAATATTTACTTCATAAAGGCCATCTCCTTGATGCTCTAAGTTTTTACTAAAATCAAAGCCCTCTTGAGTTGGTCGTAATAATTTTACCTCAACTTGTGATCCCTCTAAATTTTGACCATTTTTATCTAAAGTCCTTACTTGCAATATACCGCTATTATTACTGGTATTTTTAAAATTAATATCCAACTTCCAGCCCAACTGATTTTGCTTTCTTATTAATTTTAAAATTTGATCATAATCTAAGCCTTTATGATAGGAATCTGAACTGACAACTCCTCGCCATGTTTTATTGGCAACAAAAATATATAAAAAATCAACACTAACAAAAACTACAAAAAAAATAATAAAAAAATACGGTATTTTACTTGATTTCTTTGGCTCTGTCATTTTTTTTTATATATTTAAAATCATTATTTAATCGCTTTAAAGCAAAACCTAAATCACGAATTATATGTTGATATTGCGCTTGCAAAATATTGTTTCGAGCTATGATTATGTAATCTTGTTGTTTATTTAAATATTTAGCATTTGCCCAAAGCGCTTCTCGCAAATGACGTTTAATTAAATTTCGGCGATTTGCTAATTTACTAACATTTTTTGAAACTGTAAAGCCAGCGCGACAAAAGTCATCAATAAAAAAAAGTTTTTTTACAGATTGTTTCTTTGATTTTTCATCAATATTTGCGGTGATTTTTTTATTATTTAATAATGGATTTTGAGAGATTTTTTTTATATTTTCTTCGCAACTTAAGATCGATAAATCGGAATTATCTTGGGTAACTAAATTATTTTTAATATAATTATTTGGCGTTGGGGCTGTAAGTATTATAAAATTAGGAACAATAAATTTTTTGGCTATCTTATTAACCTTGGTAAATTCAGATGATTTTTTAATCGATAAAATTTTAAGTAACATTTTTTACCAATTTTTTTGCTCAGAATAATTTTAAATCTTTTTAAAAAATAAATTACCAATATTTTCATTATTGCAATTTATTATTCTCGATTTAATCAATGATCATGGTACGATAATGATAATTTAAACTATATGAGTTCCTATTGATAAATTATCGCTAAAGCTCCAAGATTAACTAAAGGTTTAATAATTATAATAATTTATTAAACGCTTAAACATGTCCTGCCTTTGGCTCTTCTTCTTGCCAAAACTCTGCGACCAGGGGCGCTTGCCATTCTAGATCTAAAACCATGTCTTCTTTTGCGGACTAATTTGCTTGGTTGCCAAGTTCTTTTCATAAAAAATAATTGTTAAAAACTTTAAGAATCCATTACTTTACATTTTTTTTAATAATTTAAATAAATCTTATTATTTTATTTAAATATAAAATGCGTTGTAATTCAAAATAACTCAAAGATTAGTATTTGATAAATTTAGCCTTATAAATTGAGACCAAAATCATGATAAAGCACACCTTTAATTCAGTCATTATAACAGAACTTATCTTGAAATCAAGATGGATATTTGAATTAAAAATAATAACTCAAAGGTGAAATATTTGCTATTTGATTTTTTAAATTTTAGAAAAAAAACTTTTATTTGCAAGGGCTTTTTAGCTCTATAAAATTTTTAAAAAAAACTAAATTTCAGTTTTAAATTTTACAATTTGATTTTGACTATTCAGCAACAAAATTTTAGGCTTGAAGTCTTTAGCTTCATTAATTAACATTGAGCCATAGGCAATTATAATAACAGGATCGCCAATCTGAGCTTTTCTGGCCGCCGCACCATTAATCTTAATCTCGCCAGAATTTCTTAAAGCACTAATCGCATATGTTGTAAATCGTTCGCCATTATTTATATTTAACACGTCAACTTTTTCATTGATCAATATTCCTGATTCATCAAGTAAGGCTTGGTCAATTGAGATTGAACCCTCGTAATTCAAATCTGCTTGGGTAACAGTTGCGCGATGAATTTTAGCTCGCAATAAGGTAATTTGCATAAGAATTATATATTTTTTCTTTATAAATTATTTAGTTTTTTCTAAGTTTATTAGTTTAATTAATAATATTTTTCAGCTTATTTGATTCTCAACCTTATCTTAGAATTAAAATTGAAATTTAAAAATTATATAGCTTATATAGCTTAGAGTATTATGGCTTAAAAAATTTTATTTGCAAGAATAATTTACTAGGATTTATTCGGCGATTTACAAATTTATAGAATTTTATTTTCGATTTCTTTTATAAATTTTTTTGCAAGATTAATAAGATCCGATACTGCATCGCGAATTTTAGCATCAAAACCAATATTGGTCTTTGCCCATTCTTTTACCCACGGCCTAGCAAGATCCCAAATATTTAGATTAGGGTCAAGGGTTACTCCAACACCTTCAACTAATAACAAGGTTTTTTGGAGGAGGAGTAATTCAGGCTTGGTTTCCATTTTATATTCACGAGTCATTGTAATTAAATTGGTTAAAAGTTTAGCAATTGAAATGTCCTTTACATCAGCTCCAACGATCATTTCACCAATTTTGCGACATGATAATGCCAAATCCTCAAGATTTGTATTTGCAGGAACGAATCCTGCCTCAATATGTATTTCAGCAACTCGATGATATTGGCGATGCAAGAAACCAATCAAAATTTCAGCAACGGCAATACGTGTTTTTTTATTAATTTTTCCCATTATTCCAAAATCAACTACGGCAATATCGCCATTATCACGTAAAAATAAATTCCCTGGATGCATATCGGCATGAAAAAATCCATGGACATAGACCTGATTAAAATAACTTAAAACAAGATTTTGAGCGATTTGTTTTTTATCAAAATTAGATTTGGAAATAGCAATTTTATTAGAAAAAGGAATTCCATCAATCCATTCCAAAATTAAAATTCTTGATGATGAATATTGCCAAAAAATTTGAGGAACATAGAAGCCCTTAAGGTTTTGCAAGTCATCGCGAAGCTTAGAAGCATTTGATGCTTCATGCAGTAAATCTAATTCATATCTTGCGGTTTGCTGCAGTAATTCAGCTATATCTAATAAAGTTTTAGCTAAGAATTCCGAAAAAAATTTTATAATTTTTACCAATAATTTTAAAGTTGCAATGTCACGATTCATATTGTTAATGATATTTGGTCGTAAAATTTTTACTGCCACTAATTTTCCATCAATTAATTTGGCTTTGTGAACCTGAGCAATTGAAGCAGAAGCTATTGAATTATAATTAAATTCATGAAATATTTTAGTGAAATTATCACCATATTCTTCTTGAAGAATTTGCTCTAGAGATTTCTTTGCAAAAGGCTCAACATCATCTTGAAACTGCGCTAGAACCTGGGATATTTTCTCTCCAATTAGATCAGCTCTTACCGATAGTAATTGGCCAAGCTTAACAAAAGAAGGTCCAGCGGCACGAAAGAACAGGTAAATTGCCCTACTGCGATTAAAAAAAAATAATGGAGCAAGGGCTATGAGAAGCGCGATTAGTCTTAATAAATTTAAAACTGAAAAAATCATGAATGATTATTGATTTTTTGGGCAATTTTTATCGCCCTCGAGACATTTGATATCATTTGGGTTTAATTGCTGAGGATCTCTAGAACCTTCATGCAAATCAACATTTATTAATTCAAGATTTACATTTTCGATTCCTGCCCAACCAAATAAACGTTCGATAACTTGCGATAATACTTTTAAAATATTATTAGTAATATTGCGAGTTTCGTTAAGCATTGATTGAATAATTCTTGTTTCGGTCTTGCCTAATTTCAGAATGGTAGCCAACTCATCAACTGTAATGATATTAAAAAATAACATAATCAAAACAATAGAAAAGGTGGTGGAAGTCAATAACATGGCTATTCTAACAGGTGAGTAGTGATTCATAATATTTTTTTATATTAAATTCTTATGTGATTTACATTATATAAGCTAGTCACTTGTTTTTTACTAATTTAAGAAAATTAGCTTAATAAGCAATTAATTTTTTAAATTACTTTCTAGATTCTAGATATGAAAATTTATTTTTTACATTCTCCAAAATATGATCTCGGACTTAATGGGCGGGCTTTGTAGCTTGTAGCAATAAGGTGGGAGAATGTCATGTCATAAATTTTTTCTTGCCTAGAAATAAGCTCAAAATCTAAATTCTTATTTTGATTTATACAAAATTTTTTTTCATTAAGTAATTTTCTAAGAAGCTTATATTCAGCTTTACTTATTTTCACTGATTGATTTTTTACTTCTTTGCCTAAATCCTTAAAATTTTTCTCCAGAAATTCTTCACTTACTGTAAATATGAAACTGTTTCTCTCCCCAGTGCTATGAAGGGTTACTTTGCCATAATTTACATCTTTCAATGCGCATGAGCTGATTAATAATGAGCCAATAATAGAGATAAATGAAAAATACATAAATGGATTCTTTCCGAAATTTAAATTATATGATTTTAATGACTTGAATAATTAAATTTGTTATCAATTGCAAATTTTAATAAACAATTACAATAAAATCCCCTACAATTATTTTAGGCATTCATTGAAAAAAATTTACAAATCCATTTAGATATTAAATATTATTCTATGCAGATATCGTTGTTAAAAAAACTCCAGACTGCGAATTTATTATTTATTAGAAGCTTCTTTCGGTGAAGTTTCAACTTGCTGAATTTGGTCAATAAAGGCGAGCTTTTCTTTAATCCTAGAGGCCTTACCAGTTAGTTTACGAAGATAGTATAATTTTGCTCGTCTAACATCACCTTGTTTTAAAACCTCTACAGCAGTAAGAAGAGGTGAGTATAATGTAAATTTTCTTTCAACGCCAACGCCTGAACTGATTTTTCTAACTGTAAAAGTTGCATTATAATTATTCCTACTCTTAGTGCAGGCAATAACAATTCCATTAAAAGCTTGTGAACGGACGGTTCCGCTTTCATTAATTTTATATTTTACGCTAACGGTATCGCCAACATTAAAATTTTTAATATTGTTACCTTTTGCAGCTTGAGCAATTTTTAATTGCTCAATTTCGAATTCTTTAATAATATTTTTCATATAAATTACAATTTACTTTTATTGCTTTCTAGCATTTTATTTATTTTTAATTATTATTAACATTTTGTGCTTAATAATAATTATACAGTTTTTATTCGGTAATTCTTTCAACATTTTTAACGATTTCAACCCTGTCAACTAATTCCATGATAGCCATTGGAGCTTTATCTCCAACCCTAAAGCCGTTTTTCATGATTCTTGTATATCCACCATTACGTGATAAAATCCTAGGAGCAATTTCCTTGAATAATCTTTCTACGGCTAGTTTATTTCCAAGTATTGAAATTGCTAATCGACGATTTGCCAAGCTATCGTTTTTAGCAATAGTTATAACTTTTTCAACAAATGGACGAAGCTCTTTTGCTTTTGGCAATGTTGTACGAATTTTTTCATTGCTAAGTAAAGCAATGGAAAGGTTACGCATCAATGCTTTGCGATGAGCGCTATTTCTATTTAATTTTCTGCCTTTAATTTTATGTTTCATAGTTTCTCCAATCTATCATTAATAACCAATATTTTTTATTGGTATTTAGTTAAAATTCTTTATTTTTAAGTTTTAATAATTCGTCAAGATTTTTCGGTGGCCAATTCGTTAATTTCATTCCGAAACCTAATCCCATAATTTTAAGATTATCCTTTAATTCATTAAGTGACTTTCTCCCGAAATTAGCAGTTTTAAGCATTTCAGCTTCTGACTTACTTACCAAATCTCCCACATAAATTATATTTTCATTTTTCAAGCAATTATATGAACGAACTGAAAGCTCTAATTCATCAATTGTTTTTAACAAGTTTTTATTAAATTCTGGTTCATCAAAAACTACTCTTTGGACTGGAGCATCAATTGTTGCTATATCAAAATTCACAAATACCTGCAATTGCTCTTGCAATATTTTAGCTGCAACACCCAGAGCATCCTGTGGAGTAATTGTCCCATTAGTATCAATTTCCATGATCAATTTATCATAATCTGTAATTTGTTCTACGCGAGCATTTTCAACTCTGTAAGAGACTTTTTTTACTGGACCAAATATTGCATCAACCATTATATTGCCAATGCCTCTTTCAGCTTTTTTATCTTGATCAGCTACAACATAACCCTTGCCACATTCAACATGCATTTGCATTTCTATTTTTGCACCTTTTTCTAATGTACAAATCAATAAATCACGATTGAAAATTTCAACACCGGCTGCTAATTCTATAGATCCAGCATAAACAGGACCTGGCTTGTTTACATTAAGCCTTAGGGTGAATGGTGAGCCGTCATTCTTTACAATAGCCAATGATTTTAAATTCATTATAATGTCTAAAACATCCTCTTTAACGCCTTCAATTGCGCCATATTCATGGGAAATTCCTTCTATTTTTACCGAGGTAACTGCAAAGCCGTTTATTGAGGATAACAAAACTCGTCTTAATGCATTTCCTAATGTATTACCATACCCTCTTGCAAAAGGCTCCATAATTATTACAGATTTGGTTGCATTGTCATAACCCTCTTTGAGCGTTATTGACGTTGGCTTTGTTAGTGTGTGCCAGCTTTCTTTTAAAATTGCCATATGTTTTGTATTTTTAATTTTAATCTAAATTTATAAACTAGACGCGACGCCTTTTAGCTGGACGACAGCCATTGTGCGGTAAGTAGGTAATGTCTCTAATTAAAGTTACATTTAACCCAGTAGCTTGAATAGCGCGAAGCGAAGCTTCTCGCCCAGCACCTGGACCCCTAATTTCAACTATTGCATTTTGCATTCCACATTCCTTTGCAAGATTTGTTGCAAATTGCGTTGCAACTTGAGCTGCATAAGGAGTCGATTTTCTTGAACCCTTAAAGCCATGCTTACCTGCTGATGACCAGCAAATAATATTGCCATTAGTATCAGAAATACTAATGATAGTATTATTAAAACTAGCATAGACATGGATAATGCCATTAAGTACATTTTTTCTTTTTTTACTTGCGCCTTTAGAAGTTTTTTTCTCTTTTTGCGCAATATCTGTTTTAGTTTCGGTCATGATTTAAATTTATTCTATTTAACTGCTTTCTTTTTATTTGCAATTGCAACGCCTCTGCCCTTCCGGGTTTTAGCATTTGTATGCGTTCTTTGTCCGCGAACAGGAAGTTTTTTAACATGGCGAATACCACGATAGCAACTTATATCAATCAAACGTTTGATATTTGAAGCAGTTTTTCTTCTTAGATCACCCTCAAGAATAGGAAAATTTTTTTCAATAAAACTCCTAACCTGCGAGAGCTTATCTTCAGTAATTTGATGTGTTCTTAATTTAGCATCAATAGCTAATTTAATACAAATTTTCTGTGCAGAAGTTCTGCCAATTCCGTAAATATAAGTTAAAGCGATAACAAATCGTTTATCTTTTGGAATATTAATACCAGAGATTCTAGCCAAGGTAACTCCTCTAATTTTATTGTTATTAACTGTTAAGAATTTATGCTCGAAAGCAAATGCTCAAAAATAAGGGATGCAATTTTTAAAGCATCTATCGAAACAAGCAAGTTCTTTTTTTTATAGAACTCAATAAGCGGAAAGCTAGATTGATAATAAACTTGCAAACGATTTTTAACCGTTTCCTCATTATCATCGACCCTACTTTCAAACTCATTAGCGCCACAAACGTCACATAAACCATTTTTTTTTGCTGGCTTAAAATAACGATTATATACTGAGCCACATTTCTTACAAGAAAAGCGTCCAGAAATTCTTTTTATCAACACTTCATCACTAACTTCAAAGTTAAAAACTTTGTCAATTTTTTTAGCAAGCATACCAAGCATTTTATCAAGCTCAATTGCCTGATTTATTGTGCGCGGAAAGCCATCTAAAATAAAACCTTGCGCACAAAATTTCTGAGTTATGGTGTTTTTGATTATATCAATAACCACCTCATCGGGAACTAATTTTCCCGAATCCATATATGATTTGGCAACTTTACCAATATCACTTTGATTTGCAACCTCTTTTCTTAAGACATCTCCTGTCGAAATAGAGTATATACCCAAATCAGATTGAAGCATTTGTGCTTGCGTTCCTTTTCCCGATCCTGGAGCGCCAAGAAAAATTATATTCATACTCTGACGCGAATACGTCTTTTTTTAGCATGACCCGAGCCATATCGACTTGCAAATAAGTGCGACTGAATTTGATTAACCAAATCCAATACAACATTAACCATAATTAAAATTCCTGTTCCACCAATTTGCAATGGTATAGAATAATTAGTTACCAATATCTCTGGAACAATACACACAAAAATAAGATAAATTGCCCCTAGTAATGTTAGTCGCGACACCAACTTGTCCAAATATTCAGCTGTGGCTTGACCTGGCCTAATGCCAAGAATAAAACAATTACTTTTTTTTAAATTATTCGCCACTTCTTCAGTATTAAAAACAATTGATGAATAAAAATAAGAGAAAAATAATATTAGCAATGCAAATGAAATTAGATATATAACTCCACCCCTTCTTAGTGCAGTTGCAATCATATCATTTTCACTGCCTATAAATTGCATTATTGCAACAGGAAACATTAATATTGAGCTCGCAAATATTGGCGGTATAACACCTGATATATTTATCTTCAATGGCAAGAAAGATGAGTCTGCATTACCAGTAGCTTTCATCATCGAAGCATTTGGATATTGTATTTTTACTTTTTTATGAACTTTTTCAATGAAGCACACTATCATTAAAAAACCTACGAATAAAATAAAAAATAAAATTACCACTCCAAATGAATAGACGCCGGTCTTTGATAAATCAAAGACTTGAACAATTGTTGATGGTAATGATGAAACAATTCCAACAAAAATAATTAAAGATATACCATTGCCAATCCCTGATGTAGTTATTCTCTCTCCAAACCACATAAGCATAACCGTCCCCCCAACTAGACTAACTGCAGTTGTCCACATATAAACATTAGAATCAGATACAAAGGCGCTTGTTTCAGATCCTGATAAAGCATAGTAAACGCCTAATGATTGAATAAAGGCTAAAATAATTGTAAGATATCTGGTATATTGATTAATTTTTGCACGACCATATTCACCTTCTTTCTTTAAAGCTTCAAGTCCTTTATGCATTGATGTCATCAATTGCATTACAATTGACGAAGTAATATAGGGCATAATATTTAACGCGAATATACTCATCCTTTCTAAAGCTCCGCCAGAAAATAAGTTAATCATACTGAACATATCTGCATCACCATTATTAAAAATGGTTTTTATAACTTGAGCATTTATTCCTGGAATTGGCACAAAGGTCCCAAAGCGATAGATCAAGAGGATGAAGATCGTGAAGATTATTCTTTGTTTTAATTCTTTATTTGCTGTATTTTGCAACATTTTTTAAGCAAAAATTTTAGCGTTTTTAGAGTATAAATCCACAGTGATTTTTGCCTTGAAATCTATTTGATCCCTAGCCATAATCAACTTAACTTGCGAGTCCTTACTTTTAATTAATCCAACATTTTCTAAAATGTCTTTTGTAATTTCAGAATTTTCAGCAATTTTTTTTGATTTAACTAGATTTGCAATATCGTAAATATTAACAGCTTCTACAGCTTTACGATGAAAATTTACAAAGCCTTTCTTTGGAAGTCTCATGTGAACTGGTGTTTGTCCGCCCTCAAAGCCTTTTACACTATGATGTCCGGTTCTGGCTTTTTGACCCTTAACACCTCTTCCCGATGTCTTACCTTTACTCGATCCGATACCTCGACCAACAATCATTCGATATTGTTTTTTTATTTTTGGTAATTCTATAAGATTTAATGACATTTTTAGTTTTTATTTATTTTGTTTTAGTTGGTAATTTTAACTATTTGCGCCACTTTTTTGATCATGCCGATTATTGAATGAGTTGCAAACAATTCTGATTGAGATCCAATTCCCCTTAAGCCCAAACCAATTATGGTAGATTTTTGACGATCATTTAATTTTGATCCACCCTTGATTTGCTTTACAATGATTTTTTTATTAAGAAAATTTTTTAAATTCATTTGCTAACTCCTTCTTCGTTATTTTTTTTCAAAGCTAAATTTCTTCTTTTTACAATTTCAGAAATTTCTTTAGATCTTCTTTCGGCTATAATTTTAGGCGATACTAATTTTTTTAAAGCAACAAAAACTGCCGCGACCATGTTATAAGGGTTAGATGTTCCTACTGATTTTGCAACAATATCGCTTATACCAACACATTCAAATACTGCGCGCATAGGTCCTCCTGCAATAACTCCAGTTCCCGCCGGCGCTGAACGTAAATATACTTTAGCTGCACAATATGTAGCATATATATCATGATGGATAGTTCTGCTTTCTTTAAGAGAAACTTTAATCATTGCTTTTTTAGCAGCTTCAAAAGCTTTATTTTTAGCATCCGATACCTCGGTAGCATTACCTTTGCCAAAACCAACTCGACCATTCTTATCGCCTACGATTACTAAGGCTGAAAAAGACATATTTTTACCACCTTTTACAGTTTTAGATACTCGATTAACCGATACCAGTCTTTCGATTATATCGCTAGATGTTTTTTCTTTTTGTGTATTTTTTGTTTGTTTAGACATCTTTATAAATTTAAAATTTTAGACCTTCTTCACGGCAAGCATCAGCTAAAAGCTTAATTCGACCGTTATAGTTATATGGACCTTTGTTAAAAACAACCTGCTCAATTCCTTGTTTTTTACAAAGTTTTGCAAATTCTTTTCCAACAATTTTTGCTTTTTCAATTCCACTTACTTTCTCAGTTTTTTCAAATTCTAAAGTGGAATAGCTTGTAAGAACTTTACCTTCAATATTAATAAGCTGAGCGTAAATGTTTTTATTCGATCTAAAAACATAAATAACTGGACGGTTGCCCTTGTTATTATGCTTTACATTTGTTTTTGTTCTGTTTTTTCTTCTATTGTAACTTAACATTTTCTATTTTTATATTAGTTTTAAATATTTTATATATTAATTTTATATTTTATTTTTTCTTTCCTTCTTTACGTATAATTGCCTTTCCTTTTACTTTAATCCCCTTTCCTTTATATGGCTCGGTTCCTTTAAAATCAATTATTTCAGCAACTGTTTGTCCAACCAAAACTTTATCTTCGCCAGATATAATCAGTAAATTTGGTTTTTCAGGAGTTATAGATACTGTCTTTGGAATGGCATAAAATATTTCATGACTAAATCCAAGTGTAAGAATCAAAATACCCTTATCAACGTTAGTTTTAAACCCTACTCCGTTAATTTCGAGAATAGTTTTAAAAGGAACTTGCATGCCCTGAACAATATTTTTAATATTGCTGCGATCCATTCCAATGAACATTGAGATATCTGATTGAGCGTTACTTTCAGCAGATAATTTTATTTGCTTTTCAGAATAATCAATTTTAACACCATTGCTAATTTTATAATTCTTTTTAATTTTACCACTATCAAATGTTATAACGCCATTGCTAATTACAACTTTTATAGTATCAGGTATATTAACCGGTAACTTTCCTACGCGCGACATAAACGATTTAAAATATTTTTAATAAAAGTTCACCGCCTAGGTTTTTGACCCTAGCTTCGTGATCGGCAATAACGCCATGAGATGTAGATATAACAACCATACCCAAGCCATTTTTAATAAGCGGAATTTTATCTGAGTTACAGTAAATTCTTTTCCCGGGTTTGGATATAACGTTAATTTCGTTAATCACTGGAGCGTTTCCAGAATATTTTAAATGAATATCAAATTTAATAATTTTTCCAGAATTATTTTTGCTATAATTAAGGATATAACCTTCTTCTTTTAAAATTTTAAGAATATTTTCACGTAATTTTGATACGGGAGATGAAACGACTTGCCTTTTGGCAAGATAACCATTTCTAATTATTGTTACTATATCTGAAACAGGATGATTAAACATAAATATTACCAACTTGATTTTATTAAGCCCGGTATTTCACCGCGCAAACCTAATTCTCTGACCGCAATTCGCGATAAGCCAAACTTTCTAAGATTACCTCGAGGTCTACCCGATAGTGCACATCTATTTCTAGATCTACTACGTGATCCATCTCTCGGCATTTGCGATAATTTCGTTTGTGCCTCAATTCTTTCTTGTGTAGAGAGAGTCTCCTTATTCGAAATGTTTTTTAGAGCTTGTCTTCTAACTCTGTGAAGCTCGGCTAATTTTTGTCTTTTTAAGTTTCTTTTAACTACTGATTTTTTTGCCATTTTATTTAATTGGTAAGTTAATTTTTTTTAGTAAATACAATGCCTCTTCCTTGGTTCTAGCATCGGTAGCAACTGTAATGTTTAGTCCAAAGATTTTAGGAATATTATCAAGATCAACCTCTAGAAACACATTATGCTCCTTTAGGCCAAAACTATAATGATTACTTTGATTAAAACCATTAGATGATAATCCACGAAAATCTCTGATTCTTGGCAATGCAATATTGATTAGTCTATCTAAAAAATAGTACATTTTTTTTCCGCGAAGCGTTACTCGACACCCAATTGGCAGGTCCTTTCTAAGTTTAAAAGTTGATATCGCTTTACGTGATTTAGTGAGAACCGCTTTTTGTCCGCTAATATTAGATATTTGAGATAATAAATAAGCAAGAGTTTTATTATCACTTTCGCTAGCTTTAATACCAACATTTATACTAACCATTTTAACTTTTGGTACAGCCATTACGTTATTATAACCAAATTTCTTAGTTATATCTGCAACTGAATTTTTATACAATTTCTCTGTTAAACTTTCCATCTTAATTAAATTTTTTGATTAGATTTTTTAGAAATGCGATGCTTTCTAGTAAAAATTTTTCCTTCGCCGCTTTCAATAACAAATTTTATTTTAACAGCCTTGTTATTTTCTACATGCGAAATATTCGAAATATGAATTGGCTTTTCTTTTTTTATAATAGCGCCAGGTGCAGTTTGAGTAGGTTTCTTATGGATTGTTGCTAGATTAACTCCCTCAACGATCACTTTATTATCCATAACCGAAGTTATTTTACCTTGCTTACCTTTACTGGTGCCTGTAATTATAATAACATTATCGCCTTTTTTAAATTTTTTTGACATTTATAGAACCTCCGATGCTAATGAAGCAATTTTTAAAAAATTATTTTGCCTTACCTCTCTTGATACTGGGCCAAATACACGAGTAGCAATTGGCTCACCATCTTTATCAACCAGAACAACCGCATTATCATCAAAATTGATAACACTTCCATCTGGTCTCAAGATTTTTGATCTTGTTCTAATTATTACACCTTTTGCAACAGAACCTTTTTTAATTTTTGAAGTTGGCGAAACTTCAACAATTGAAAGAACGATTATTTTGCCAACACCTGTAATCATATGTTTACTTCCACCGAGAACTTTAACGCATTTTGCCAATTTTGCTCCCGAATTATCGGCTACTACTAGCATTGATTCCATTTGGATCATAAAAACCTCTGTAAATTTATTATTAAATAACTATTTTTTTAATGCCCATGTTTTTCTTTTAGAAATAGGGCGACAATTAA
The DNA here is from genome assembly GCA_945901265.1 of Rickettsia typhi. Classification (GTDB taxonomy): domain Bacteria; phylum Pseudomonadota; class Alphaproteobacteria; order Rickettsiales; family UBA1997; genus CAILUF01. Next base: position 5,044 of record CAMDJZ010000017.1, on the reverse strand, counting down.
CAATTTCAACTTCTTGACCAATTTTAACAACTGCGTCACCAGAGTCTACAAGATACTTTTTGTAAACAGTAACGTACTTTCCGTATTGTTCATGTTTTTTAAAAACAGTTGAAACTGCCTTAAATGTTTTTTTATCAATTATGTTTAAAACTTTAACTTTCATAAATTATTTTTTACTATTTAATTTTGTATAGATTCTAGCGATTTCTTTTTTTATTGATTTAGCTTTTTGTTTAGATATAGATTCACCAGAAGATGATTTAATTCTAAGATTCATAAGCTCTTTTTTTAACTCAACAATTTTAACCATTGACGATGTTTTTTCTTCTATTTTCATTTTATAAATAATTTATAATTTTAGATTTAAATGGAAGTTTAGATGATGCTTTTTTTAAAGCTTCCTGAGCTGATGTAGGATCAATTCCATCAATTTCGAAAATAACCCTTCCTGGTTTTATTTTGGCGATATAATATTCAACATTACCTTTTCCACTACCCATTCTAACCTCAGCAGGTTTTTTTGTAACAGGGGTGTGAGGAAATACCATTATCCATAATTTACCAGATCTCTTCATATAACGAGTGATAACCTTTCTGGCAGATTCAATTTGCTTGGAATTTAACTTTGCTGGCTCAAGCGCCTTCAGCCCAAAAGATCCGAATTTTAAGCTATTGCCATTGCTTGCAACTCCTAGAATTTTTTTTCCACCTTTTTGAGATTTTCTATATTTTGTTTTTGCCGGAACTAACATTTTTAATTAAATTATTTATTTTATAAATTTATATTATATTTCAAAAAAATTATTGATTACTAATCTTTTTTTTCTCTACAAAACCCTTATAAATCCAAACTTTTACACCTATAACACCGTATGTTGTATATGCGTTTGCAGTTCCATAATCAATATTACAACGCAATGTGTGCAACGGGATAGAGCCTTCTTTGTACCATTCGGTACGTGCAATTTCAGCTCCACCTAAACGTCCAGAGCAACTGACCTTGATACCTAATGCTCCATATTTCATTGCAGATTGCATTGATTTTTTCATAACTTTTTTAAAGGCAGCACGACCTTCAAGTTGCTTTGCAATATTTTGCGCAACTAGCGATGAGTAAATATCTGGTTTATCGATTTCAACAATTTTAACTTCAATTTTACAACCAGCGATTTTTTCAACTGCGTGGTTAATCTTTTCTATGTCGAGACCTTTTTTACCAATAAGAACTCCCGGTTTAGATGTTTTGATAATTAGATTAACCTTGTCAGAAGGTCTTTCAATTACAATACTTCCAATGCCGCAATGAACGTAGTTTGTAGTTATAAATTTTCTAATTTTAATATCATTAATCAGTTTTTTTGCATAATTTTTTTTATCATACCAAACAGATTGCCAGACTTTGTTATTAAGAATTCTAAAACCTATTGGATTAACTTTTTGACCCATTATTTCCTCTATTTTATTGTTTTATTTCTTTATCATTATCATACTGAGCAAGTATAACTTTGATATTACTAAATGTTTTTAAAATCCTGCTTGACTTACCACGTCCACGCGCTGCAAATCTTTTCAAAGCAAAAGCTCTACCAACATTAATCTCCTTAATGTATAACTTGTCAACATCCATGTTATGGTTATTTTCGGCATTAGACATTGCTGAATATACTAATGCTCTTACAATTGGTGCAAGTTTTAATTTTGAAAATTGCAAGACCATAAGCACTTCTGCAACCGGTCTACCAGTTATGCTCTTGGTAACTTTCATTACTTTGACTGGGCTTGATTTTACTGATTTTAATGTTGCAAATGCTGTATTTACTGTCATAAATTAACTTTTTGTTACTTTTTTATCGCCACCATGTCCATAGAAAGTACGAGTAGGGGCGAATTCGCCTAGCTTGTGACCAACCATTCCTTCAGTCACAGAAACAGGTACGAATTTTTTTCCATTGTGAACCGCAAAATTTACCCCAACGAATTGTGGTAAAATTGTCGATCTTCTTGACCATGTTTTGATTACTTGTTTCTTTGAAGAACCAAGATAATCTCTAACTTTTTTTAATAAATATCCGTCTACAAACGGAACTTTCCATGATGATCTAGGCATAATTAATTTTTAATAATTTATTTTTTTCTTCTTGATTTAACAATAAAACGATTAGTAATTTTGTTTCTTTTTCTGGTAATCTTACCTTTCGCAGAAACGCCAGTCGGTGAAACAGGGTGTCTTCCACCTGATGTTTTACCTTCACCACCGCCATGAGGGTGATCAACTGGATTCATTGCAACACCACGAACGGTAGGTCTAATTCCCAACCATCGTGATCTTCCGGCTTTACCAATCGTAATATTCTTATTATCAATATTTGAAACGGTTCCAATTGTTGCCATACAGTCAAGTTGAAATAATCTTATTTCTCCTGATTGCATTTTTACAAGTGCAAATCCTCCGTCCTTACCAATAAGTTGTGAGTAATTTCCGGCTGATCTAGAAACAGCACCACCACATCCCGGCTTCAATTCTACATTATGAATTATCGAGCCAATCGGTATAACTGACAAAGGCATGGCATTGCCAATTTTAACATCGATTAAACTTCTCGATGACATAAGCTTCTCTCCAATGGAAAGTTTATGTGGAGCGAGAATGTATGAGAAAACTCCATCACTATACTTAAGTAAAGCTATGAAGGCTGTTCTATTAGGATCATATTCAACCCTTTCTACGATAGCTTCTATACCATATCGGTCTCTTTTGAAGTCAATCATCCTAAATGATTTTTTATGACCACTAGATTTATGCCTTACAGTAATGTGACCCATATTATTTCTTCCAGCTTTTTCAGAAACTTTTTTAGTCAACATTTTTAACGGTCCACCTTTCCAAAGCTCGCTTCTATCTATAGCTACAAGATGTCTAAGTGAAGGGGTGGTTGCTTTATAATTTTTTAGTGCCATTGGTTATGATCCAAAATTAATTGTTTGTCCTTTTTCCAAAGTAATTATGGCTTTTTTATATGAACCAGTTTTACTTTCAATGCCTTTAAATTTTTTTGTTTTTTCAGGGGTAATAATTATATTAACCTTTTTAACTGTAACTTTAAACATTTTTGAAATTAAGCTGGCAACTTCTTTTTTGTTACAGCTTTTTTGGAGCTTGAAACAATATTTTGCATTGTCAGCAGTTTGTTTGTTAGATTTTTCGGTATAAATTAAACCGAAAATTTTGTCAAAATTAATAATTCCTGTCATTATTGAATAGCTTTAATTATATTACTTTCGATCAAGTTATTTTCCACAATCACATGATCAAAATTGAGGATATCATAGACATTCAAGGCTTTAATTTGAATAGCTTTAACATTTTTTATATTTCTTACAGATTTCTCTAGAAATTTGTTATCATCATTAGTTACAAATAAAACTTTATTAAAACCATTTTTCTTTAGGATAGAGCTTACTTGTGATGTTTTTATTAATGAATCTGATGTTGAAAAAACAGCCAATTTTTCAGAATTTATCTTTGAGCGCAATGCATCAGCAAGAGCAACTTTGATAATTTTTTTTGGCATTGTAAAATCAAATGATCTTGGCGTTGGACCATGACATGTTCTACCGCCAACAAACTGGACTGATCTTCTGCTTCCTTGACGAGCTCGTCCCGTGCCTTTTTGCTTCCATGGTTTAGCGGTTGTACCTGAAATTTCAGACATAGTTTTTGTCTTTGCGGTTCCAGCTCTTCTTCTTGCTAATTGCCATCTTACAACATATGCAACAGATTTTGCACTTAAGATATCAAGAGGTGGTAAGTCAAATTTTTTACTATCTAACTTGTTATTAGCAAAGTCTATTACTTTCAACGATACTGATTTCATAAATTTAATTTTTAATTTTTACAACAAGTTGCGTGCCAGATTTACCTGGAATAGCACCTTTTATTGCTATTATGGACTTATCCTTATCAACGATAAAAACTTCAAGATTTCTAACGGTAACCTTATCGACACCCATATGACCAGCCATTTTTTTTCCACGGAATGTTTTTCCAGGATCTTGTCTTTGGCCAGTTGAACCATGTGATCTATGAGATATCGAAACACCGTGGGAAGCTTCTAAACCACGGAAATTCCAGCGCTTCATTACCCCAGCGAATCCTTTACCAATAGTTGTCCCAGATATGTTTACAGTGTCTCCAACTTTTATTAAATCGGCAAAATCTAAAGTGTCACCAATTTTAATTTCAGAATTTTTTGGAACTTTACAGCCTCTAATTATTTTATGTAATGGTATTGATTTTTTATTAAAGATTCCTGCTACAGATTTTGAAAGTTTTTTAGCGTTCTCTAATTTCTTAAATGCAATAATTAAGTTTTTATATTCACTATTTTCTTGGGCAACGACATCCAATACACAATTATCGTAAATTTGAACCATTGTCAATGGAACGATATTTCCAATTTCCTTATGGATGTGAGTCATTCCAATTTTTTTTCCTACTAATTCTAACATTGTTTTAATTATTAATTTACTTTTTTTAATTTCTTAATTCTTGCCATTTATAGCTATTTTAATATTAACACCAGCAGAAAGGTTTAGCTTCATAAGGGCATCAACAGTTTGAGTTGTTGGTGAGATTATCAATAATCTTTTTGAAGATCTAATTTCAAATTGCTCACGGGAATCCTTATCGACATGGGGACTCCGAATAACGCAAAATTTTTGAATTTTAGTTGGCAATGGAATTGGACCTTTAATTCCAGCTCCAGTCCTTCTAACTGTTGCAATGATTTCATTCATTGCTTTATTTAACACAAAGTGATCAAATGATTCTAGGGTTATTTTTATACTTTCTTTATTTTTCATAACTTTCTTTACTCTTCGATTACTTTTAACAGTAATTGTTAATTTTTATTAATTACTTTAAAATTTTACTAACTACGCCAGCGCCAACAGTTCTGCCACCTTCACGGATAGCGAATCTGAGACCCTCTTCCATAGCGATTGGAGCGATAAGTTCAACTGAAAGTTTTACATTATCTCCTGG